>JBDTUL010000209.1:0-9598 GCA_040007735.1 Gammaproteobacteria bacterium
CCTGCACGCAGGCCGCCTCGCGCGCGCCGCTTTTCTCGCCTTCGCCGTGGCACTGCTGGTGTTTTGCACGTGCAAGATCTTTCCGTGGCAGGCGGATACTTTCCTGCACAACCGCGCTTTCGCCGAGCTCCTCGTCGCCGCAACGTTCGCGTTGCTGCTCTTCTTCCTTCGCCCGTACAGCGCCGCGATCAGCACTCATTGGTTGTGGAAGCCTGTCGCCGCGCTCGGCGTCATTTCCTACAGTCTTTACCTCGTACATCAGTTCAATCTGGTGGTGGCGGGCGCTTTGGCGGATCGCATCGCTCCGGGCGCGTGGGCGCCGGTGCATTCCGCCCTGATGGTAGCGGTGGAAATCGTGATTGGCGCCGTGTTCTGGTATCTCTGCGAGCGGCCTTTCCTCAATCGCTCGTCACTGCGAGCCTCACCTGCGGCAGGCGAACACGTCGAAGAATTGGCCCGAAGCGGCGAGCGTATACCGGCGCGAGAAAGCGCCGCGCACCGACTCTGACAATAGCGGTTGCTGGTCGTAGTGGTTGGTCATCGCAAATGGTTGGCCGCCAGCCGGGAAATATAGAAACGGAATCTCGCAGCTCGCAAAGGCTCGTGCGAGCGATTCATCGCTGACGCCACTCAGCTTCAGATCCATCAGGGCGCCGTACTCGATTTGCCGAGTGCCAGCGAACACCAGCCACGGCCGCAGGAACGTCGAGTAATAGGACTGGCCATCGGCGATGCCCATCACGCCGTGGGGGTAGCGGCCTGCAAAGCTCATCAACTCGGCGCGCATTCGCTCCTGGGCCGGAATCTGCAGGTCGAACTGCAGCAGGTTCCAGAAGGCCGCAGCCGACGAACCGGCCATGCCGGCGAGAATAGCCGCGAGCCCAACGGCTGCGACCGGCGCAGCTCCGATACCATCCGGGCGCGCCCCGGCTTCCCGGAACAGCATGAGTAACAGCCACGCGTGATAACCCAGAAACGGCAACATGTGATGAGAGCCGGCGCCCGGTTTGGAGGCAATCGCGGTGACCACCAGCTCTGCGACTAGCAGGGCTCCCATGAATCCGCCAACGCGCCAGGTTGTAACCGCCGCGCGAGGCACCGCGAGAACCGCGAGCAGGATGGGTGCCCAGAGTCCGAGGAGAAACACACAATTGCCGGCGAACATCCCGGCGCTCAAGCCGTGTGCCGTCGCGAGCTTCAGATACTCCACGTAGGCGTGAAGTGAAACGCTGGAAGGCAGCAAGGGCAGGGTGGCGCCGATCACCGTTGCGACGACGGTGATCGATGCCGCCGCCAGCCATTCTCGCAAGGACCGTTGCGGTCGCTCGGCCGCCCACACATAGAGCGCCGGCGCTACGTAGAACGCGCCATGTACTTTCAGGGCAGTTGCCGCGCCGGCGAGAAACGCGGCCACGACGAGGCCCCGCGTATCAGGCCATCGAATGGCCGTGGCGAGTGCCAGCGTCGCGCAAAGAAGCAGCAACGGATCGGCACGATTCCACGTGAGCAGATGGCCGAAAGAGACCAGCACGCACACCGCGCTTGCGACAGCGGCAATTGCCGGCAACCCACGGCCACCGCGCCACGTCGTGATCGCAATGATGGCAAGCGAGGTCCACGCGGCCACCCAGCCCAGCACCTTCGTGGCGAACACGGTGTGTCCCAGCACGTAGCCCATCGAGTTCAGCTCGGCAAGCAGCGGTCCGTACAGAATTCCGTGAAACGTATACGAGTTCAGGTCCGGATAGACCGGCTGACCTTGCCGGAAGTACAGCGCGATCGCGGCGATCGTTGGTTCGACGTGATCGAAGTACGTGGGCGAAAAGAGATACGCGGTCGAAAGCGCCAGCTCGGTGATTCCCGCGAGGCCAACGGCGATTGCAAGCCAGCGCACGGCTGCGGGCGATGCCGCGCGCCACGAAGGTGAGCGAGCCATCACGAGGCTGCCCATCACGGCGATGACGACGGTCACGATGCCGCCATGTCCGTACAACAGGACGTCCGACCAGCGATGCAAGAGGCTTCTCCGGAAAAATCAGGCGGGCTTGGGCTCCGGCCGCCCGGCTTCGACGACGACGGTTTTCAGCGCCCGCCCCATGGCGTGTGGGTCTGTCACGCTATCCATGGCGATCAGGCTTCCGACCATTCGCTCGTGCGTCAGGTCGAGCCGTGTGTATCCGCGGTGTTCGCCGTCGGCAAACAATAGATTCGCGTTGCTGGCACGCCAGGTATCCAGCACCTTCTGTGGAGTTCCTTGCGAGCTGATGGACGTAGTGACGAACTCCGCCGCAACGACGGGCGATTCCAGATCGTCAGGTCGAAGGTTCAACTGGTTCACCATGAACGCGTGAATGTCGCCGGAGAGCACGACGGGGTTGGCAACCTCGTGCTCGCTCAGATAGTTCACCAGGCGCGACCGCGCGGCAGGATAACCATTCCACGCATCTGTCCAGTAGGCCTTGTCCGCGCCGATCTTTTCATCGATATGTGCCATCACGGTGCCTTGCGCCAGCAGGTTCCACCGCGTGCGGCTGCGGCCCAACGCCGCATGCAGCCATGCTTCTTGCCGTGTGCCCAGCATGGTTCTCTCTGGCAAATCGAGTTCGGCGCAATTCGTCACGCGACTGCTGCCGGCGCGGCCTGACGGGGGACACGCTTCGCGTGAGCGATACTGGCGCTGATCGATGAGGTAGATCGACGCGAGATCGCCGAACGCGCGCTGCGTATGCAGCCGCATCTGTGGGCCGAAAGGAACCATCCGTCGCGGCAGGGGCATGTGTTCGTAGTACGCGCGGTAGGCGGCCGCACGACGTGCCAGAAAAAGCCCTGGTTCATCGTCTTCTTCGGATGTGTCACCCGCGTAGTCGTTCTCTACTTCGTGATCGTCCCAGATCACGAGCCAGGGGCACGCGGCGTGCGCTGCGGCAAGATCCGCGTCACTCTTATATAAGGCGTACCGGGCGCGGTAGTCCTCGAGCGTGAACGTCTCCGGGGTGTTGTGATGGCGGATGCGGGTTTCGCCCCAGCTGAGCTCGTAGATGTAATCGCCCACGTGCACGATCAGATCCGGGTTGTCGGCAATCATCTGGCGATAGGCATTGAAGTAGCCGTGCTCGTACTGCTGGCACGAGGCGACCGCCACTTTCAAACTCGCAAGCGGTGCGCGCGAAGGCGGCGCCGTGCGCGTGCGGCCGATGACGCTTCGTGCATGCCCTGCCGTAAATCGATACCAATAGTCGCGCGACGGTTCGAGCCCTTCGAGCTCCACGTGCACGGAATGCGCCCACTCTGAGGTGGCGTACTCGGTGCCCTTGCGGATTACCGCCGTCATCTTCTCGTCCGTGGCAATTTCCCATTGCACAGGGACGACGGAGTCCCGCATTCCGCCATCGGGTGTGAGCGGTTCCGGCACGAGCCGCGTCCACAGCACGATGCCGTCCGAGGTGGGATAGCCCGAAGCGATGCCCAGGGTGAACGGATCGGACGAGAACTTCCGGGCTGCGTCTACCCGACGTAACGGGGTGCAGGCGGCTCCGGCAAGTGAGAGCGATGCGGCGAGAAAGGTGCGACGTGAGGTCATGATGCGAATTCTGCCCGGGACTCGTTACAGCCAGTCGTCATGCAATAGTCACCTTTCCGCGCGCCAATTGCAGCCACTGCGGAGTTTTCTCCCGCGGCCCGGTCACCCCATTGCAACGACGCGCATGGTGTCATGCCGCTCCTGCGAGCGAGCTTCGTTCGGGACACAAGGAAAGGTGGGCAAGGATGTTTCTCCGGAAAATGACAAGTCGCGTCGTGCAGGCCGCGACGAGTGGCATCCTGCTGATATGCGGCGCGGGGCTCGCCCACTCCACGCCCCCTGCGCTCTACGGCCAATCAGCCCATCAGAGTCCGGTCCGCGGCGACCCGGGGGATCTCCTCCTGCTTGCGGGTGACGGCTTCACCGCGACCGACACGGTCGTCTACGTGGCCGTAGAGGACGGCGTCGTTCCGCCGCTGCCCGGTGTGCCCTTCGCGACAACGGCACTCAGCGGCGTTGCGCCTGTGGTGAGCACTTCAAACGCGCCGTTCTCGCTCGCTGTCAGGCTGCCGGAGGTGATGCTGGCGAACCAGACCTATGCGCTCTGTGTCTTTACCGCCCTCAACGAGCGAAGCAACTGCGTCAGGATCAACGACGCGCGACCCTTGTGGCTCTCGCCCGATTACGCCTACGCCACGGCGCACGTGGCATCGCTCCCCCGTTATCTGAAAATAGTCGGACGCAACCTGCAGCCTGCGCCCGGCGACACCACGCAAGTGATGCTCGTTGGCGATGACGAGTGTTATGTGCTGACGGCCGTGGATGACCACGACCCGTCCACCGCAATCGAGCACTATGTCGCGAAGGTGGATCTGCCGGCGGTGCTCGTTGCAGGCACTTACAGTGTCTACGTGAGTCGCACCGGTGGGCGCAGCTGGACTCCTCTGATGGGTCAACAGCTTTCGGTGCTGCCGGACCCATACGCTCCCGGCACTTTCCCTGTCGGCGCCAACGGCGGCTGCGCCCCGAACGACGGCGTGGACGACACCGTCTGCATCTATAACGCCATCACCGCGGCCCGGCAGAACGGCGGCGGAAAAGTGACATTCGCGCCCGGCCTCTGGGACATGAATTATTCGGGCCCGATCGCAGCCAGCACGCCCGTTACTTTCGATGGAATGCTGGTGCCGGTCGGCGTAAGCCTCGTGGGCGCAGGTGCTGGCTCGACCACCGTCAGGCGCGGCACCGCCTGGCCGGCCGCCCAACCCAGCTTCGCATTACAAGGTAGCAACACGGTGAGCGGCATCAGGTTCGAGGATGCGACCGTGTACACGCCGTCGTCCCCCGCCGCGACCATCCTGCGCCTGGGCGTGCACTGGTGGTTCGCGCACCTGTACCGCGCGAACGATCCGTCGTATGTGAGTGATGTCGTCATCACGCGCAACGTGTTCGATAAACCCTACTATGCGATCACGAACGGCGGTCTGCCGATCGATCACCTGTTCATCACGTACAACGAGTTCGGCCCGTACTTCACGGCGCTCGACGCGGGTGGAGACCCGAACAACAGCACGCAGAAATTCCACATCGATGATTCGGTGATCGCGTTCAACACCTTCAAACCTGGCAGCTATGTGAACGCAAGCATCGGCCAGGGCGTGATAGCCACCGGGTTGGGAGCCGGCCTGCGTGTCGATTTCAGCAGCAACACGGCCGACGGAGCCGCCACCGGCTACCTGTACGATCCGATTACGGATGCGAAGGGCTGGCGCGCCGCGTTCTTCTGGTCTCTGCGCGGAAACAACGAGAGGCTGCTCGTGTCGCAAAACACGGCGACGTGTACGGGCGATAAGGCAGGGGACGGCGAAGCAATCGCCTACGACGGCAATGCCAACACCTTTGCGCTGCCTTCCGCGGAACCCGTGCTTGCCGCGACGGCTACTTCGGTAACCGTGGCAGGACCGTTGCTTCGGACCACTCCCGTGGATTATTTCAGCGAGCACTGGCTGTCGATCGCGCAGGGGCCGGGAAAGGGTCAGGTGCGCAAGATCGTGTCGTACTCGAACCCTGCGGCTTCGATGGTCACCTTCACCGTGACGCCCGCGTGGGATGTACCGCCGCAGCCTGGCAGCAGCCTCGCAACCGTCGCGCGCGAGTATTGGCAGGTTTACACGGTCGACAATTTCGTCGATCAGCGACAGCCGCTTTGCACGAAGCTCAACGCTAACGGGCCGGTCGGTGGCGTCATCACGTTGTACGGGCAGACAGCGGACTCAGCGGTCGAGGGCAACCGGCAGTACGATACGAGCGGAATACAGCTTGCGTTTGGATACAGCGTTCACGACGCCGACCCAGGGATTGGAATCGAGCCTGCAACGTTGTTCCAGTCCTTCGTCGAGGTGCGTGGAAACATCGTCGACCACGAATACAACTGGAATTCCCGCTGTACCTGGTCCGGCATCCAGGCGAACTATGCGGCCGGCCCGACCTTGGGATTTCCTCCGCCGATAGAAGGCTACGGCATCTCCATTGCCCGTAACACCATCACTCAGGCGGATGGACTACACGGTGGCGCAATCGCGTTCACGCGAAGCTGGTTTGCGGGGCCGCCACCGCACGACTGGCCCGTCATCCAAAGCCCGCTCATCTTTGGCAACATGATCAGCGATGTGGTCGGCTCGCCACCCGTCGCCGACCCGGGGTGCGGTGATTGGCCGCAGCGCATTGGCATTCACCTCGAAGACTCGATGGTGCAGCGTGCGGTGCTGCACGCAAACTCGTGCAAGAACGTGGGTACCCGGCTCAGTGATGGAGGCGCCGGTACCGTGCGCGTTTGTGATAGCGCGGTTTCCGCAGAGAGTGATTCATGCGAGTGTCCGGCGACTCATGAGTGACGCGCATTGCCCGCGTGCGCCGCTGAGCCTATCGCATGATCGGGAGAATGCCGAGATTGCGCTGAACGGTGTTACTGCCGCGCCCAATATCCCGATACCAGCGTCGCGTGCTCTTGACCAAAGCTTCGCACAACGCGAGCTCGAGTGTTTGCACGCGCCCCGTCGTCGATTGCCACACGCGGTCGCGCCCCAGCCCGCGTGACGTACGAGCACCGCGACGCCTGCGTAACGCATCGAGCGCCAACTCTGTCTGCGATGCCGTGGCCCGGCCTCCACGGGCAAAAGGTCTGCGCGCATACAGCTTGAAAAGCCGATTGCCATCGATGAGCTTGGGACTCGCAGGCGGCTGCCATTGCAGCCAGGCCGTGCACCACGCCGCATAGCGTTCGCCCGAGCTCTCCCGGTTCGAATCTTCGAGCGCCGTGCAGATATCGGGTAGTGCGAGCGCCAGCCGGAGCGCGGGACGTATCAGGCCTTCGCGCACGAGGCCTTCGATATCCGCGCAGTACCCATCCAACATTCGCGAACTGAGCATGAAACCTGTCCGACATCTGAATGACACACGTACCGAATAGTCTGCTATCGGGCCCTCCGACGCACACCTGATATCTAACATGATTGGATGGAGCAAGCGCTATCGCGCGATCGCGTACTTGCTGCTCAACGTGGTGCTCCTGCTGGCGGTAGTGCTCAGCGCGGTGGCCCAGAATGCGCCCCCGGGGCTCACGTTGTACGTGTGCGGCCTGCTCGTGCTGTGCACGGCGCCGATCGTGTTTCTCGACAGCATCAATGGCCGCTACGCCCTGCTGGCCATCTTCATGGGACTCTATTTCCTGTTCTTCGGCATGGTGGACCTGCTCTCGCTGTGGTTCAGCGACGGTTTTCCCGCGGGCCAGCCCGGCTCGATGAGCGCGGCCGAGGAGGGCATTCTGCTCGGTGCCGCCCTGGCGCTCGGCGGCTACCTGCTGGGTGCAAAGCTGGGCGGCGATGCGCCCCGCACCGGCACCACGGACATCACGACAGACTGGCCGAGGACCACCATCCTCATGGTCGGACTCGCGCTCTGGATCTGCGGCACGGCGGCGGTGATCTACTTCCAGGTCTTCGCCGCGCCCGACAAGACGAATCTCTCGGTGAAGCATGGCCTGGAGAGCATGGGTCCGCTGCTGACGTTCGTCGTGATGCTGGGCAGCCTGTTGCAGCCGCTTGGCTTGCTGATTCTCGCGTACGGATACGCAAAGTCCCGCACGTTTTTCTGGCAGGCGCTGATCGTTGCGATCGTGTTGGCGCAGGTCGTCGTCGGGTTCATCACGGACATCAAGGCCATCGCCTTTCTCGGTGGCCTGCTCGTCATCATCACGAAGACGCTGCTGGACAATCGGCTGCCCCGGGTCTGGCTTGCCTCGGGGGTCATCTTCCTGGTGATCGCGTTTCCGATCTTCCAGGCGTATCGGCACGAGGTCGCCGGCGAGCGCGGCCTGAATCGCACCCAGGCGCTGCAGAACCTGACCAAGGTTTTCAAGATCGCCGTGCAGTCGCGCGACAAGGTGACGAACGGACACCAGTCGGAGCGCGCGCAGACGTTCTTCGAGCGACTTTCAGGGAAGCAGAACGTCGCGATGATCTTCGAGCATGTTGGAGTCGATACCCCGCTCCTGGGTGGCAACACGCTGGTGGCGATTCCGCTCGCGTTCGTGCCGCGCCTGATACTGCCCGACAAGCCCGACGTGCCTGTCGGACAGTTGTACAACAAGGTTTTCCTCAAGGGCGATAGTGACGTCTCGATTTCGGTCTCGCACGTCGGTGAGCTGTACTGGAATTTCGGCTGGGGCGGCGTATTGGTCGGCTTGCCGCTGACTGGGCTGCTCCTCGGCTTCATAGGCTCACGGTGCGATCTGAGCCGATCGAGCTCTGTGACGCGCCTGCTGGTTCTCGTAGCCACCGCACAATGCCTGTGCATGGGTTTCGGTGGCAGCATCGCAATGTCCTATGTGATATGGCTGCGCTCGCTGGGCGCCATAGGAATCCTGCATCTGCTGCTGGCTCGCCGAAGCGGGCCACAGCAGCCTCGCGCGCGGAGCGAGCATCGCGACACCGGTATGGCTGAAGCGTTCGCGCCTGTTGCGTTGGCCCGATTTCCGAACGTACTAAGCTAAGGACGAGCGCACTCGCAGCTCTTGTCAGGCCGCCCGGTGCAGACTCGCAGGGTGCCGGTTCCCGCATCATCCAGAAGCGTGTCTACATTCTCGCAACGGTTGGCGTACAGAACCGCGTCCTGCACGTTGCCCGGCCCCTCCAGACGGATAGCGATGCGGCCCCGCTGCCCTCGCTTGCAGTTAGCGCGCGGCGCACCTCCCGTGAGATCGCGAATAGTGTTGTGGAAGATGAGCGGGTTCAGAACGAACGGCCAATTACCCGGCGGCGGTCCGCGGTGCCAGGTGGCACCGATGCCGATGGCGCCACCATGCAGCGCATCCGCGTGCGAGATGACGTTGTGAGCGATGACTACGCCGAGGCTTCCTGCCGGCGGCAGTGATTCGGGCGTGGGCGAGGCGCCGAACGAGCCGAAGATGCCGGACTCACTGCAATCGGTTGAATAGGCATACTCGCCCTCAATGCGGTTGCCTCGAATCTCGAGGCCGCTCTGGAAAGCGGCGCTGTTGTTGCAGGTTGGGCAGGAAGGCGCGGCCGCGCTGTGGCCTTGTGTGAAGACGATTCCGCCTGTGTCGAATTGCCGGTTGCCCGCGATCACCGAGTCCGCCGAAGGGGTCCACATCGCGATGGTCCCGCCACGCGGCCCGTTGAGATTCGATTTCCGACACGGCGGGCTTCTCTGGTCGACTTCGTTCGCAACCGCATACACATGCCGGTATTGACGCATGATCACCATGCGGGACTCGCCCGATGCCGGAATTACATCCCACTGCGGCAGGACGCGGAAACGTACGGTGCCGGCAGCGGCGTTCCACTGGTAATCGACGATGCGCCGGGCCTGGCTCAGGCCCGGGCCCTGCACGACCTGCATCCAGTGACCCCCATAGTACGTGCTGATGGGGACCGCACGGCCGTTCTGTGTGGCCAGCAGTGGCGCGTGAATGGAAACCCAGTCCGTGCCGGCGGCAGCGACTTGCTGTGCGCCGTTGAACGCGAACGTATCGCCGTTGCTGTCGAAGCTGATCGCTTC
>JBDTUL010000210.1:0-9565 GCA_040007735.1 Gammaproteobacteria bacterium
CCGCTGACGCAGATGTGCCGGGTCAGCAGATGGCCGCCGCCGCCGCGGCCCTGCCCGACGCCAAGGCGATGCGGGCAGTCATCGCGTACATAAAATCTCTTTGAGAGTTCGCGCGCGTGACCGACCAGGACGGTGACGGTTCACTCAGGAGGCTGCTCGACGTTCAGCGCACGCTCGCCTGGACTTTCTCCGCACTCGCAACGCTCGGCACCATCTGGTTCTTCGTATCGATGACCGTGGGTTCGCCGTGGCTTGAACACCCGGCGATCGGTCGATTCGGTAGTCGGGCGATGCTCGTGGCGTTGCTCATGCTCGGCTCCGTTGCGCTATGTGTCTGGATATACGGTCGAATCTCGACAGACATCGACCGGCGTAAAGCTGCCTCGCAGGCAGACAACTCATGGTAGCCAACGCGACGGCGATGTCGATCTTCGTCGCCTTCGTGCTCGTCACTCTGGGCATCACTATCTGGGCAAGCGGCCGTGCGCGGACCACGGCACAGTTTTACGCCGCAGAAGGCTCGATCAAACCCTGGCAGAACGGTCTCGCGATTGCGGGCGACTATCTTTCCGCGGCGTCGTTCCTCGGAACGATCTCGGTATTCTTCAGCCTCGGCGTCGATGGCCTGCTCTATGCGGTGGGTGCCGCAGCCGGATGGCCTATCGCAACCTGTCTCATCGCAGAGCGCCTTCGCACCCTGGGCAAGTACACGCTTGCGGATGTGCTGTGCGTTCGGCTGAACGCGCGGCCCGTTCGCGCCATGACCGCACTCACGGCGTTTGCGATCTGCGGCGGGTACCTCGTGTCCCAGATCGTGGGCGCCGGCACGCTCGTGCAGATTCTTTTCGACATTCCGTACGCCACGGCGGTGATCCTCGTCGGTGTCCTGATGACGCTGTATGTCATGTTTGGCGGCATGGTCGCGACGACGTGGATCCAGATCGTGAAGGCAACGATCCTCATTGCCACCGCGCTGTTCATGGTGGTGCTGTTGCTGGGGAGATTCGATCATTCCTTCGGCACGCTCGTGGATGCCGCCGCCTCGACCCGAGCCGATCCTGAGAGTTTTCTGCGGCCAGGGGGGCTCCTGAGCAGCCCCTTCGACGCGGTTGGTCTTGCGCTGGCGTTCGCGCTCGGCCCGGCGGGCATGCCTCACGTCCTGATGCGCTTCTTCACCGTGCGGGATGCGCAGAGTGCGCGACGTTCACTCGTCTTCGCCACCATTGTCATCGCGCTGTTTCAAATGCTTGTGATCTTCCTGGGCACCGGCGCCGCCGCCCTGGTGACGGGTGACACGGGGTCGCTCGACGCACAAGGCGGCCTCATCGGTGGCGCGAACATGGCGGCGATTCATCTCGCCCGTCTGCTTGGCGGCATGCCCCTGTTCGGGGTGGTGGCGGCGGTGACGTTTGCAACGATTCTCGCCGTGGTATCCGGGCTCACGCTCGCGGCGGCATCGGCGCTGTCGCACGATCTGTACCGACACGTTTTCCGGCCCGCAGGCGCCGATGATCGAAGCGAGATCCGGGTGTCCCGGATCGCAACCGTTGCGATCGGGTGCCTCACCGTTGGAGCGGGGCTGTTGTTCCGGCATCAGAACATCGGCTTCCTGGCGACCCTGCCGCTGGTGCTCGCCGCAAGCTCCAATTTTCCGATACTGCTGCTCGCGCTCTACTGGCGGCGGCTCACCACGGCCGGAGCGGTTTGCGGTGGTTTGACGGGGCTTGCGCTGTCCCTCTCATTCGTCGCGCTCAGTCCCAAAGTCTGGGTGGGCGTTTTCGGTCACGAGAAACCCGTCTTTCCGTTTGAATATCCCACGGTGATATCACTCGGGTTTGCGCTGCTGGTGGCCTGGCTCGTGTCCGTCAATGCACGGGCACGAGCCGCCTGATCAATCGCAGTACTTGTCGAGCTCCGTGAGGCCCTTGTCGAGCGCGCGCAAGCCCAGGTCGAGATCGGCCTTGGTGGCGACGAAAGCAGTGGCCAGGCGAATGCTGTTAGGCAGGAACGCGCCGATGGCCACGCCTTCTTCCATGCAAACCTTGCCAACGATGGCACTGGCGGGCGTTTCAGGAGTCTTCGCATAAATTGAATAGCGATCCACGCCGACGAAGGGCTCGCGGGTCTCCTTGTTGCGGACCAGCTCGAGCGCCCACATGAGCCCGCGACCGGAGGCGAGCCCCAGGCACGCGTGCTTGTTCTGCAACTCCTGCAAGCCCGCGCCGAGATGAGCACCGAGCTCACGCACGCGCTCGAGGATGTTCTCCTCGATCATGGCCTCGAGGTTGGCACACACCGCAGCCATTGCCAGCGGATGGGAGCCGAAGGTGCTCATCGTGGAGAAGCGCCAGTTGTCGAAGAATTCGGCCACCGGCTTGGACAGGATGACGCCTCCGGCGGGCAATGCCGAGGACACGAGCCCCTTGGCGACAGACATGATGTCCGGCGTGACGTCATAGCACTTGTATCCGAACCACTCCCCCAGACGCCCGAACCCGGTCATGACTTCGTCGTCGAGCCACAGTACGCCCAGGCGCTGCGTCATCTCGCGAATCTGCGGGAAGTATTCCTTGGGCGGATGAATCATTCCTGCGCCCTGCGCGGGCTCGGTGAGAAACCCCGCAACGGTTTCCGGGCCGAGTGTGCGAATGATGTGCTCCGTGTGCTTCACGCAGGCGAGGGTGCCTTTGCTGTCTTTGCAATTCGGGTACGTGTGCCCGATCGGGCATCGATAGCATTGCGGAGCCGGTGCGTAGTGAAAGTTCGCGGAAGGCGCATCCGGCACATCGCGAATCACGGGTTCGCCGCTACCCGATGCGAGGCTCGATCGATAGCCACGCACGCCGTTCGCGCCCGAGAGCCCATTGCTCCAGCCGTGGTAGTCGTAGCTGCGGGTGACGATGTTGCGTCGGCCGCTGTAGAGCTTCGCGAAAAGCACCATGTTCTCGACGGATTCGGTGCCGGTCGC
This sequence comes from Gammaproteobacteria bacterium, assembly GCA_040007735.1. Lineage (GTDB taxonomy): Bacteria > Pseudomonadota > Gammaproteobacteria > Steroidobacterales > Steroidobacteraceae > JADGHX01. Next base: position 2,969 of record JBDTUL010000210.1, read on the forward strand.
GAGGAAGCGGATGCGGCCGGCCCATTTGCCGACTCCCATGTCTTCCATGATCAGCTTCGCCGCGCGGCTGCGGTACTCGGTGGTCAGGCCTTCCCAGATGTAGCCGAACTTCTCGGTGGCCTCACGAATCGCCGCCTGGATCTTCGGATGGCGATGCCCCATGTTGACGCACACCAGCTGGTTCGCGAAGTCGAACACGCGCCGCCCGTCGGCATAAGTCACATAGCAGCCTTCGGCGCTGGCGACCGGGACGCTCTTGTACTCCTCCTTGGTCGCGAGCACGTGAAAGACATAGCGCTCGTCCCAATCCCGAATTTGATCCCAGTCCACCGCCTGGCCGGGGGGAGTAACAGATGCTGCATATTCGGCCACGGGAACACTCCAAGACTGCCAGCGATGTTCGGAATGCTGACACGCGGTTCGCTGTACACGTATAGCGAACTCAGCCACAATGTTTGCAATACCGGCCAGAGTATTGAATGACCATGAAACTCCGGCGCACCTCGGCTCGCACTCCCCCGGCACCCGGCAACCGCTCTACCATCCGGGCCTTTTTTCTTGCGCCGCTCGTTCGCGAGCTGGGCAAGTATGGTTTCGAAATCGATGCGTACCTGCGGCGGTACGGGTTGTCGGCCGCCCAGCTCACGAGTCTCTACCACCGCGTGCCGCTGCGGCACTTCGTGGCCATCGCCGAAGAGCTGTCACTAAGCTTCAATCGCCCGTTTCTGGGTCTCGATCTCGGCAAGAGTTTCAAGCTCGCCGACCTTGGCCCGTTCTATGCCATGTTCATCCTGGCCGGCGACCTGAAGGCCGCGCTGGGCGGGCTCGCCCGCTACCAATCGGCGTGGCAGACGAATACCCTGCTCGATGTCGTGCGCGGCAGGGAGACCTCGGCCTGCCGCTATCTCATCCAGGATCCGGCCATCTGGCCGCGACGTCAGGATGCGGAGTTCGCTCTTGCATCGCTCACCACGCTCATCCGTCAACTCAGCAGCCGGCGCTGGCGCCCGGTCGCCGTGGAGTTTGAGCACGATGTCGAGGGTCGAAGCGAGACGCTCAGTCAATTCTTCAAGGCGCCGGTTTTCGGCAAACGCTCGGCGAATTCCCTGCTCATCGCCAACACGGACATGGACGAGCCGCTGCGTTCGCGAATCGCGCCGGGCGACGGCGATGTCGCGCCACTCCTCGAGCGTCACCTGCTCGAGCTTCTCGGGCCGCCCACCGAGGTGGCCCAAACCCATGCGGCGCGCGCCAGCGACCTGATCGCGCGGCGCCTCGGGCGGGCCAGTGTGACGATCGACGCGATCGCTGCGGACATGAGCATGTCGGTGCGCAGCCTGCGCCGGCATCTCACGGAAGAGGGCAGCTCATTCCGTCAAATTCTGCAGGAGCACCGGCGCACCACGATCGAGACGGTGCTGCATGCCGAGGGGGCGCGGCTTGCGGACCTTGCCGCCCAACTCAGCTATTCCGACGGCGCCGTGCTGTCGCGCGCCTTCAAATCATGGACCGGAATGTCGCCGCGCCAGTACGCGAAAACCCGGCGCGACTGACTTTCTTGACAGCCCTCTTGCGCCTGACGTACCGTGTGACTGCGCAGTCATAATCACGATATTGGAGCGCGCCGCCATGAGGGCTCCACGGTGAGAGAGGTCGGGTTCCAGCGATGAGCATTCGCAGACGCACGGTAGTTTCGCTCGAGCAGGCGCTATCCCTGCCATACGCGACCTGGCGATTTGCCCATCTGGGCTGGCGAGTCATCCGCATCGAGGCGACACCCACCGGCCGGTCGGACCCGGGCGATCCGAATCGCTACATCGGTTCCCCGGTGGCGGGCAACGATCGGCGCAGCTACTTCCTGGCGCAGAACGTGGGCAAGGAAAGCCTGGTCCTCAATCTCAAGAGCGCCCGCGGCCGCGAAGTGCTGCATCGGATGATGAGTGAGCTGAGCGTCGATGTATTCTGCTGCAATACCTTGCCCAGCCGTTATCGGGACCTGGGCATCGACTACGACACACTGCGGGCCATTCGCCCCGAGCTCATCTGGGCCGGTATTTCGGCGATGGGGCCGGAGTATCCGGACGTGCCGGGCTACGATCCGGCCATTCAGGCCATGGTGGGTTTCATGGAACTGACGGGCGATCCCGCGGGCGCGCCAACGCTCGCAGGCGTGCCGTTGATCGATCTCAAAGCGGGAGATGAAGCGTACACGGGTGTGCTCGAGGCGCTGGTGGACCGCATTCCCGGTCAGGGCAAACGCGTCGATGTGTCGATGTTGCAGGCGGCGGCTTCCTGGCTGATCACTACGCTTCCGTTACTCAACTTTCCGCATCAGCCGGCCGAAGTGAGCCGCAGCGGCAATCAGCATCGCAAGTTTATTCCGACCGATGTGTTTCGCACGCTCGACGGCTACATCTACATGGCCGTCGGAAACGACATTCAGTGGCGCCGGCTAGTTGAGATAGACAAGTTTGCGGCGTGCGCCACACCGGCGCGCTTTGCTAATGCAGGCCGGCACGTAGAGCGCCAGCAGATGTTCGAAGACGTGAAGCAGGTGTTTGCCAGGTTCACTACCGAGGAGATCTCGGGCGATCTGACGAAGGCGAAGATTCCTTGGGCGCGCGTGAACGATATCTACTCGGTGGCCAAGCTGCCAGCGATCCAGAGCAAGCTCACCCGCACGCGCGGGCCGCAAGGGCAGCACATCGTCCTGCAGCCGCTTCCGGTCGACCGCGACGAGGCGCCACTCGAGTTGTCCTTCCCGCCGAGTTATGGCGAGCATACGGAAGCCCTTCTCCGCGAGATTGGTTTTGGCGAGAGCGATGTGAAAGCACTCCTCTCGGATGGCACGGCATTCTCTCCCCCCGCGGCCTGAGGGATCGGCTCATTCCTCGATGCGCGTCGAGCCGATGCGTTGATAGATGAGCGGCCGTTTCTTTCTCAACCACAGCGCCTGCAGTACGCCCACGGCGCCAATCACGATCAGCGCGTAGGGAAGGTTGTTGATCACGGCGGAGTTCACGCCCGTCAGTGCAGGGTAGTTGGCGAAGGCGAGCACCGTTGCGGCGAGGATCACGAGCCCACCCAACGCGGGCGCCACGGTCGTCGCGAAGCTAACCGTCCGTCGTTTAGCAAAAAACACCGGAATGGCGAGGGCGGTGACCCCCAGCAAGGCCATGAGTCCGAGGGAACCCACGCCCACGAGCGCGGTGGCCACATTCACGAGCGGATCGAGGTTCGCGAGCACGGCGACCACGAAGACGGCAACCAGCGCGACGGTGAGCACGAAGCTTGCGATATGGGGGGAGTGGTGCGTTCTATGCGTTCTCGCCAGCATCGCCGGCATTACGCCGTCTCGACCGAGCGCATACAGGTAGCGCGCGGAGTTGTTGAAAAGCGCGAGAACAGCGGCAAAGGAGCTGGTGATCACCAGCAGGCCGATTGCGTTCGCGCCCCACTTGCCCAGGTATGACTGGCTCTGGAGCACGATGAACGATCCGGGGTCTGCGCGCGCGATGGCAGAGACGTCGGCGGCACCTGCCGATGAGGTGAGGCACCACGCGGTGAAGACGTAAAAGAGCCCCACCAGCACTACGGCGATGTAGGTCGCTCTCGGGATGGTCACACGCCGGTTGCGGGCTTCTTCCTGATAGATGGCCGTCCCTTCCACGCCGATCATGCTGTTGAAGGCGTAGATCGCCGCGATGCCCAGGCCCGGCGCAATGACACGATCTACAGAGAAATCATGAAGATCGAAGGCGCGCAGGCCCACCTGATGAACGATTGCCACATCGAGCAGCAGGATCAGCGCCACTTCCGCGATCAGCGCAATCCCCAGCACTTTTGCCGCAAGGGTGATGCGGTAATACGAGAGCCAGCACGTGAGAATGATGCTGCCGAAAGCCCAAAGGGACCAGTGGAGCTTGCCGCCGGTGGTCTTCTCGTAGAATTGCTCCGCGAAGAAGGCGAGGGCGGCGATCGTCGAGCACGACAGCGCCAGGTAAGACAACGCAGCGATGTAAGCAGCTCCCAGGCCCCAGGCGCGCCCGATGCTCGCGGCGATATAGGCATAGAAGGCGCCTGCGTTCGGCAGGAAAGGAATGATGCGCACGTAACCCACGGCAAACAGGAGCATCGCGCCGATGGCGCCGAGGTAGGTTCCCGGAACGCCCCCGCCGTTGCCGAATGCAAACGCCATAGGCATCAGCGCCACGACAACCGCCATGGGCGCGGCGGCCGCCATCACCATGAATACGATGTCGGACGTGTTGAGCACGCCGCGGCTCAGCCGGCCGTCTTCGACCGAGGTAGCGGCGGTAGACGAGGGGCTCGCGGCGGTCTGCGTCATGTCATGGGTCTCGCTCAGGCCTCGGTGTGCCTGCGGAGTCACACTTTACGGGCGATGCGGGGACTGTCAACCCGCGCGCCCAGGCTTCGCCTTCGAAAATGACCGCCGCCGTAGAGCGCGGCGAGGCGGCATCGCCGATGCAATGTACGTTGGGATGCCTGCCTTGCAGCTCCGTAAACAGATCGTTCACGGAGCGGCGTGCCACGGAGAACACCACCGTATCGACTCCAGCGACCCGCTTCGTGGCGGCTCCGCGCGTGCTCTCCAGATCCACATGACCATCGCCAACGCGCGCCACCCTGTGGCCGACGAGCGTCTCGACGCGATGCTGCATCAATCTCGGCAACACGTGCTGAAGCTCCAGTTCTTGCCAGGCGATATGGCCAAGCGACTCGCTTTCGCTGGCGAGCGTGACTCGAACCCCTCGAGAAACCAGAAGGTCGGCGAGCCCCAGCGGTAGATAGCCGCCAGAGGAGTCGACGATGAGTGTGTGTCGGGCGAAGGGTGACACGCCTACTCGCACCGCTTGCCGTATCGCTTGATCGATCGCAAACAGGCGCGTGTCCTGCGCCGACACGCCGTTCGGCACCATCCATCGAGAGCCAGTCGCGACGACGATGACATCGGCTGCATCCCGCAACAGCTCGTTTGCAGAAACCTCAGAGCCCAGCAACAGCTCCACGCCAGCCGCTGTGGCCGCGCGCGTCATGTCTTCGACGGCTCGCGTCCAGCTCTGCCTTGTGGGCAGCATCGCAAGATCGTTGAGATGGCCGCCGGCTTTGGACTCGCGCTCCATCACACGCACACGATGTCCCGCTCGTGAGGCGACCGATGCGAAACGCAGTCCGGCCGGCCCTGCTCCAACAACGGTGATCCGCAGAGGAGCTGCGGTACGAGGGACTGTGCGCCAATGTCCCTCCCGTCCGGTGACTGGATTCAGCACACACGTTACCGGCTCGTCACCGAGCGCCCGGCTGACGCAGTAGTTCGCCCCGATGCAGGTCGTGATGGCCGCCCCCGCGCGCGCTCGAAATTTGGGCAGCAGATGAGGGTCCGCGACAAGTGCGCGAGCCATGCCGATGACATCTGCCGCGCCGTCGGCAACAGCGCGGCCCGCCATGTGGGGATCGACGATGCGGCCGGAAACGAAGATCGCCGTTTCCGGGCGTACGGCGGCCTTGGCGCGCGCGGAAAAGGCGAGCGGAAAGCCTTCGGGCACGGCCATCGACGCAATCGTGTAGTGCTGCTGGTGAGATGAGCCGATGGAGAGATCGAAGAAATCGAATACCCCGGCGCCATCGAGCACTCGCAGCTGCTCGAGCGTGTCTTCGGGCGTGATGCCCTCTGCACCCATCAGTTCGTCGTAGGTGAGTGCAATACCGACCGGAAAATCCTTGCCCACTGCCGCACGGATCGCCGTACCGATTTCCAGCGCGAAGCGGCAGCGATGCTCGACCGGACCGCCGTACTCATCCTGCCTGCGATTGTAGAAGGGACTGAGAAACTGCCCGACGAGCCAGCCGTGAGCGCCGTGAATCTCGACGCCGTGCAGTCGCCCGGCACGGACGTTTTGCGCCGAGCGTGCATAGTCGCGAACGATTTGCCGAATCTCGGCCGTGGAAAGCGGGCTCGGGGGTTCGCTCCCCGGTGCCGGGACGTTCGACGGCGCTCGAAGCGGTGCCGATTGCGACCCCGGGCTGGCCCCGGCAGCACCGGCGCTGAATAGCTGCGCGAAGAATTTCGTCTCGAATGGCTGCAGCGTTGCGGCGACGCTTGCGAATCGTGCGATTTGACGGTCGTCATAGGCCCGCAAGGCGTGCCTGAACGGGCTGACGCTGACAGGGCTCGCGTCCAGTTGCTCACTGAACAGCAACCCCACACCGCCGAGGGCACGCTCCCGATAGAAGGCGAGATGGCGGTCGGAGATCAGTCCGTCGACGCCATATTGCAGGGTCAGCGCGCTCATCATGAGGCGGTTGGACAATAAAAGACCCGCGAGTGGCAGGGGCTGCAGCAGTGCTGCAAGCCAGCGCTCGGAGTCGGCGGAATCAGGTTGCATTGGGTCCCTAATCTGTCGCGCGCACGCGCCAGGGTCTGGCCGTTATTGCAAACACTGTTGCCGCTTCTGCAATCAGTCGAACCGGATGTGGGTGCAAGATGGGCAAGAGGGTGGTCACGGACCACGGGCGGTGGAGTATGCAGTCACACTCGGCTATCAATGGTGATTCATGAATGCATTGTGGAACGAC
>JBDTUL010000211.1:0-9555 GCA_040007735.1 Gammaproteobacteria bacterium
CCGCCTTCAGCACCCACTTGCCGATGGGCACGATGAGTCCGGTTTCCTCGGCAAGCGGAATGAAGCGGTTGGGCGCGACGATGCCCTGCTCGGGCAGTTTCCAGCGGATGAGCGCCTCGGCGCCGACGATGCGTCCGGTAGGCAGGTCCACTCTTGGCTGATAGTGCAGCAGGAACTGGTCGCGTTCGAGCGCGCGTCGCAGGCCGCTTTCCATCTCGAGCCGTTCCGTCATGAACGTGTTCAGCTCGCGCGTGAAGAACTGGTAGTTGTTTCGGCCGCTTTCCTTCGCGCGGTACATCGCGGAGTCGGCGTGCTTCAATAGTGTCTGAGCATCCGCACCGTCGTTCGGGAACAGTGCCACGCCGATACTGCAGCTCACGTTGAACTCACCTTGCTCAGTGAGCCACGGCTGCGTCACAACGGTGAGCATTCGCTCGACGATGCCGCGAACCAGATCGGGCGCCGTTTGGCCCGCGATCAGCACCACAAATTCGTCGCCGCCGAGCCGCGCCACTGTGTCGCAGTCGCGCACGCAGGATTCCAGGCGGTCGGCCATGGTCTTCAGCAACTCGTCGCCAATGTGGTGGCCGAGGCTGTCGTTGATGAACTTGAATCGGTCCAGGTCGACGAACGCAACGGCCAGCCGCGTGCTGTAGCTGGTGGCGGTGAGCACCGCCTGCTCCAGCCGATCCTGCAACAAGGAACGATTGGCGAGACCGGTGAGCGTGTCGTAGTTGGCTTGCTGCTCGATGCGGGCCTGATACAGCTTGCGCTCGGTGACATCTTCTACAGTGCCTTCATAGGCGAGCGTTTTCCCGTCGTCGCCCACAACCGCGCGTGCGTTCTCGGAGATCCAGATAACGTCGCCGTTCTTTCGGTACACCTGCGCTTCGAAGCCGCTGACCGAGCCGCGCGCCCGCACGATGCGCATGAATTCCTCGCGACGCTGTGGGTCGACGTAGAGCTGCCGGCCGATGTCGCGAAGGGAGGTCATCAGCTCTTCAGGCGAGCCGAACCCGTAGATGTTGGCGAGCGCCGGGTTCGCATCCAGATAGTGTCCGTCGGCGGTGGTGCGGAAGATGCCTTCGATGGCATTGTCGAACAGGCCGCGATAGCGCCGCTCGGCCTCACGCAAAGCCTGCACGGCGTTGCGACGTTCCGTGATGTCCTGAACGAGGCCTTCGATAGCAACCAGCCGGCCTTGCTCGTCGTGCACGCCGGTGCCGCGTTCCCACACCCAGCGAACACCGCCATCCGCGTGGATGATGCGGTACTCGATATCGAATCGCTGTTGCGCTTCGAGCGCGTTGCGCACGGCTTCGCGCACCCCGAGAAGATCTTCGGGATGCGTGATGGATTCGTAGGAGACGCGGCCGTTGTACAGCAGCTCGCGCGGCTGGTACCCCGTGACGCGCATGCAGCCCTCGCTGACGAAATCCATCGTCCACTCGGCGTCGTCGCGGCAGCGATAGACCATGCCGTCCACGTTGCCGAGCAACGTCTTCAGCATGCGGACGAATTCGAGTTCCCGGGAGGAAGACTCCGCCTCGCGAGGGTTGCGGCCTGCGCCGCCCGGCAAACCGCTCCACGACGTGAGCACGGCAAAGCGGCCCGTCACCGACGTGCCTGCGGCTTCGTCCTTGGTGTCGCGGGGGCGCGCAACGGTCGCGCGCCGGGGTTTGTCGCCTGGGCTCATGGGATCGAGACGGGAAGAAGGTTCGGGCGACCCTACCAACGGAAAGCTGAGCCGCTGCAGGAGTTCATCACAGAACAGGCAAGAGACGCGAGAGTGGCAGGGTTGGCTCGGCTTTAAGACAACCGCCCCGACGCATCGCCCGACTTTGGTGCACCCGTGAGCGCCGATAGGGGCGATCCGGTGGATTTCCGGCGCAAGCGTTGCCACGCCGTGTAGGAGGGCGGATCACGTCGCTGTAGGGCGACACAAACCCCCAAAAAACAAAGGAAAATTATGAACCCGGGCTCGGGCGGAGCGTTGTACCAGCACTCAGGAAACGACATCCGTCTAGAGCGACACCTGTTTGGAGGGCAACATGGCAACGACGACTACACCCACGCCGGAACCGATTCCGCCGACTACCCCGACGACCCCGGCGACACATTCTTATTCCGATCCGGCCGGCGAAAAGAAGGCCGGTTGGGGCATTTTCAAGCGCGGCCCGGTGGGCATCATCGTCATCGCCGCGCATATTCTCGTGATCTATGTGGTGGCGGCGAGCATGGGCATCGTCAGCGTGCCCACCCTCATCAAGCCGCTCGAGGCCGTCATCATCGAGTCGCCTCAGGAAAAGACCGAGCCGGTGAAGGTCATCAAGCCGGATCTGGAGCAGCCACAGATCGAGACGCCGCCGCTCGAAGACACGATTCCGGAAATCGAAGTGCCGACGGATGAGCCGGCGCCTGCCGCCATCACGGCGCAGACGAGCCCGACGCCGCCCGCCACCGAAACCGCCAACATGACGGTCAGCAAGCGTGTGGACCCGATTTATCCGCCGCAGTCGCGTCGTAATGGCGAGGAAGGCTCGGGCGTGTTCCGCGTGCTGGTGGACGCCACCGGACATCCGGCCGACGTGAGCGTGCTCAAGAGCAGCGGCTTCCCCAAGCTAGATGAAGCGGCCGTCAGCGCCATTCGCAAGTGGATGTTCAAGGCCGCCATGCAGGACGGCCAGGCCGTGCAGTCATGGACCCGCGTGCAGGTCACCTTCAAGCTCGACCAGGCTTGAGCGCGAAGCACTGATGAATTGATGACGGTTGAGGGCACGCGATAACGTCGCCGATCGATGACAGTGGAGACCGCAAGCCCTCGTGGTCTCTACTTTCAGAACAGGTGCGCTGAACGGCGCACCTGTTTTTTTATCCGCCGATATTGGGCTTCACGACGGCGAGGATCACGATCGCGACCAGCAGCAGGATCGGCGCTTCGTTGAACCACCGATACCAGCGATGCGATTTCGTGTTGCGCCCTTCGCGGAACGCCACCATCAACAGGCGACACCACTGCTGATAGCCGATCAGCAGCAGCACGAGCAACAGTTTGACCTTGAGCCACCCCAGCGACATGTAGTCCGGTTGCCTCAGGATCATGGCGAGCCCGAACAGGATGGCGAGCGTCGCTCCGAGGCTCGTCAATCCATACAGTCGCCGTTCCATGACAGTGAAGCGCTCGAGACTCACCGTGTCCGTGGCGGAGGCGTGGTATACAAATAGTCGGGGCAGGTAAAAGAGCCCCGCGAACCAGGTGACGACGAAGACGACGTGAAACGCTTTGAGCCAGAGAATCATGGGCGGCGATTCTACCCGGCGGTTCGGCCGGCGCTGTCATAAAGGTTTCGTCCTGTCGAAAAGATTGACAACCCAGGTGTCGGCGCCGGCGTGTCCTGCGGCTAAGTGGCTGGCACACAAGGGACGCGGCGTTACGGCACAGGCATTGCACCTTCCCCTGCGTCGAAGCTGACGGGGCGATCGTGAAGAGAACCAGAAAAGAATTGTCCGCTCGAGTGGCACACCGGGGCCAGTCGGGATGGAGCGTCAGAGAAATTGCCCTTGCGGCTGCCCTTGTCGGCGGAGCACTCCTGGCCTTGTTGCCTCGAGCTTCCGACGCCGCTGTCGCGGCGACAGACACGTTGAGCTCCACCTCCATCGGTGGGCTGACGCTGCCTGAATACATCGGGCCCCTGGAGTTCATCGGTGAGCACAGCGGGCCCGAGGGCGACCATTCCCTCAGCTATTCATATCGCGCCATGGGCATGGCGCTGGAAATCAGCGTCACGGACCTCGGCGCGCAGGGAGTGCCGGATGGTGTGCAGGCGCCCGCGCTGCTCGAGCGTTATGCCGAGGCCAAGCAAGATGTCGTGCACGCCACGCATGTTCGCGGGCTCAAGCCGAAACGCGAAAGCAATGTAACCCTGGGTGCCCGCATACCGCGCCTCGCCCGGGAGGCTTTGTTCAGCGTGAGGACGAAACGGGAAGAAAAGGGTTCGACGTATCTGGTATTCACCGCCGCCCACGGGCTGGTGATCGATGCACGCTTCGATGTCGCGCCCGGGTTTGAAGAAGACGGCTTCCTCGCGCACGGCGAAGTGCTCGCGGCGCTGGGGGACGCGATTCCGGCCACCGCCGAGACGGTCGTGACGGCACGAGCGCGTGCGGCGGCGGAAGTCGATGCCGCGATGAAAGTGTCCATTGTGTGGGATCCGGCCACGCCGGAGCAGGAGAGTAAGATATGGCTCGCGTATCTGTTTGCGCGCGCGGCCTTTGCCGCGAACGAGAACACTGGGGGTCCGGCTGCCGGCGAGCGGGAAGCCTCATTCGAAGAAGAAGTGCGCGGCCGGGCGATCGCGCTGAGCACCTTCCGCGACCTCCGGCGCAGCGATGCGCGGTTGGCGTCCGTTTATTTCAGCGACATTGATCGCGTCGAGGCCGCGGGCTTCCTGCGCGAATACGTGTGGAGCTATCTGCATCGCACCGCGTGGCTCGCAGCCCCCAGGGACCTGGACCTGGCCGGGTTCGACGAGTGGCGCGCGGGGCATCTGCTGAACCACGTTCCGGTTACTTACGGGCGCATCGCGTTCCGGCTGGCCTCGGTTCAGTAGGTAGTAGCCGGTCAGGCGCCAGTTGCTGGCGCCTACGCGCCGTAGCCTCTTGCCATGGCGGCGGCGGCGAAGATCATCAACACGACGAGCAACGCCTGCACGTGGCTGAGTGCTGCGATTTGCTTTGCCGTGTGAGACTCGGCGAAGGTTGATGGGGACGCGCCGCTGGCGAGCGCCTTACGCCAGCGGATCAGCACCATGATGGGCATCACTTCCAACGCGAACACGCTAACGAACAGGGCCATCTTCGTGATGAAGAGGTGGTTGGCCAGGTAGTAGGGCGTAGGCTTTTCCAAGGCGCCGAAGAGGCGCCACAGCCCGGTGCCGATCCACAGGAACGCGGCGGCGGCCCACAGGTTGTCGGCGCGGAAGGCCCGGCGTAACGAATCCGCCGTGATGGTTTCGCGCAAAGCGTTACCGCGCGTGAGCACAGCGCCGAGCCCCAGGCCGAGCGCGAGCAAATGGAACGAGGCGACGAATACTCTCAGCATGTCGGGACTCTCCTTAGTCGGTCGTACGAATGTCAGCCGCTGTTTTCCGCGATCCGCGCTCTGATGCCATAGGGACGCGGTCGTGCGTTGAGGTGGCACGTCAGGCCGAGAGAGTTGGTTACTTGATCTCAGCCGCCCGGCGATTGAGGGCCGCTCTTAGTTCCAGCCGCTCTGTTTTGCCTTTGCTTCGGCTGCTGCGTCGAGTGGCTCGCCGTCTATCTGCTCTTCCACCGCGGCACGCACGGTTGGAGGCATTTCAGATCCCGCAGGCCGATAGGCGCCACCCGCGCCGGTGTCAGAGACCGTACGCGCCAGCGCACGCACACTCCATGCATTTCCCTCGCGGCACGCCACGCCGCCCGTCGAGCCCTCGTCATGAAGCACGAACGTTCGGCAATAACTTCCCGACTTCGCCTTGAAGCTCAACCCAATATGCACAGGCTCAGTGGCCACTTGCTCACCGGCAAGCCGATTCGACAGCGCCTGCTCGAGCCCCGCCTGCGCAACCAGCTGCCCCCCGCGAGTGGCAATGGGTCCGCGCTGCGGCGACTGAAGCGCAAAGTGCCCAATAGCTACGCCGATGACGAGACTCGCCGCAACAGCGCCACGCTGCATCCACGTCCACCGTGAACCCACCATCGTTCCGCGAGCGGACGACGCCTTCGCCCGGATCGCCCGAACCTGATTGAGATCCGTAATGGTTGCACCGCGCGGCGCCGTGCTCGGTGCTTCGCCCAGCGACGACGTGCCGGCCGACGACGAACTCTTCGGCACCGAATGAACTGCGCCCACCAAACGCTCGGGAAGGGTTTCGCTCAGCACGCCATCGAACGTCGCGCTGAGTTGCCTGCGCAGGGCCCGATGTTTTTCCACGCGCCTGGCTACCGAGGCATCGGTTTGCATGGCGCTCTCGACTGCGGCCCGATCTGCCGCGTGTTCGGGAGCTTCCAGCTCACCGTCCGCATAAGCCATCAGCAATTCTTCCGAGATGTTCATGGCACGCCGCCTTCTTTTCCGCCCAGCATTGCTTCCAGCGCCTCGCGACCGCGCGCGAGGCGACTCGTCACGGTGCCGATGGGCACCTCCAGCACCGCAGCCGCTTCCTTGTAGGCCAACCCTTCCACGAGCACTAACGCGACCGCCACACGCTGGTCTTCCGGAAGCTGCGCCAGTGCAGCTTCCAGCGACAGCCCGAGAATGGCGGACTCGCTCGCCGCATCCGCAACGTGCTCACCCGCTTCTTCGGGCGCGAGCACGCGGCCGTGGCGCTGTCGCGAGCGCACTTCGTCTATCCATGCATTCTTGAGAATTCCGAACATCCAGCTATCCAGTCGTGAGCCGGGCCGCCATTGGTCGAGCCGCAGCAGCGCGCGCTCGACAGCCAGTTGAACGAGATCGTCGGCATCATGCGGGTTACGCGCCAGGGTGCGGGCAAAGCGCCGCAACCTTGGCAGCAGCGCTACCAGTTGATCGCGAACCGGCTCCTCTGATTGACTCATGTCTCACTTCCGGAAACGACGGGCGAGGTGATTTTCTTCCATCTCTCGCGACAGGCAAAGCATTCAACTAAGGTGCGGGCATGCGCAATGGGTTGTTTACAGCAAAGGCGTGTCTGGCGCGGTGTCGTGCCGCTCTGGCCGTGGCGGCAATGATAGCGTTCGCGCACCCCGCGCATGCGCAGCTTCCTGGCGTGCAGTTACCCAACACGCAGTTACCGAATTTGCCCGGCGTGGATCTGCCGCGCACCGTGGGCGGGGTGACGAACACGGTCGGCGGTGCGGTGGGCGGTGTCACGAGCCAGCTCGATCCGCAGCGGCTGACCGGCTTGCGGCGCCTTCGGGTTCGCGAACTGTTGCGCACGCAGCGGGCCAACGTCGAGCGAGACCCGAACGGCGCGCCGGTTCTCCGGGCCGAGTTGGTGGCATTCTCACCTACGGATGCGGTGTTGGAAAGCGCTCGCGCGGCGGGGTTCACCGTTGCGCGCGAGCGGGTGCTCGAAGGGCTCGATGCGCGGGTTGTCGTTTTTCGTGCGCCGGACGGCATGTCAACGCGTCGGGCTTTGTCGCGGTTGCGGAGGATAGATCCGGTCGGGGCGTACGACTTCAATCATCTCTATATGGACAGTGGTGCGGTGGCTGCGCCGTTCGGCACCAGCGCCGCGGCGCAAGTCGCTCGGCCGGCCGAGCGCGCGGAACCCATTCGTGTGGCGGAAGAGCAGGTCACAGCCGCTGCCCCGGCGTCGGCCTTGAAAGTGGGGCTGGTCGATGGCGGCGTCGATGCCGCTCATCCCGTATTTCGCGCTGCTGTGATTCATCAGCATGGCTGCGGCGATACGCCGGTCCCCAGCGCACACGGTACGGCCGTCGCTTCGCTGATGATCGGTAACTCCGAGATGTTTCATGGCGCAGCGCCGGGTGCCGAGCTGTTTGCCGCCGACGTTTACTGCGGCTCGGAAATCGGCGGCGCTGTGGATGCGGTTGTCGAAGGCATCGCCTGGCTCGCCCGGCAACGCGTGCCGGTCATCAACGTAAGTCTCGTCGGCCCACCGAACGTCACGCTCGAGAATGTGGTCAGGGTCGTCATCGCTCGTGGATTCATTGTCGTCGCCGCAGTGGGCAACGATGGGGCGGCGGCGCCTCCGTTGTATCCCGCTTCTTACCCCGGTGTGGTGGGCGTCACCGGTGTGGACGCACGTCAGAAGGCATTGCTCGAAGCATGCCGCGGGACGCAGGTGGACTTTGCCGCGCCAGGCGCGGACATGGCGGCGGCGATGTTGTCGCCATCGTTCGCCGCGGTTCGTGGCACTTCGTTCGCGGCCCCCATCGTTGCCGGGCTGCTGGCGGCGCGGCTGCATGAGCCGGACGCAGCAGGTGCGGGGCAGGCGATCGCAGCGCTCACCCAACAAGCTGTCGACCTGGGTTCGCGCGGCGTCGACAAGGTTTACGGCAACGGATTGGTGGGCAATTCATTGCGCACGGTGCCCGCGCTCGCCTTGCTGGGGGCTGCGGGCAGCCCCGCGAAGCATTAAGTCAAACGACTGAAAGATTTCCGCTGTCGGGGGAAGGTTTCGGGAAGAAACGGCGGGTGCCGGTCGTACTCCACACAGAAGGCCGCAATTGTCGCGGCCAGCTTTGAGGAGTCAGAACCATGAACACCAAGCAGATGATCGTCAGCGCCGCCGTAGCTGCCGTGCTGTCGTGCGCGCCGGCTTACTCACAGATTCTTGGCGGTAATGCCACGGGCGCCCTGGGCGGCACACTCTCGGGCGGTCTTGGGGGCGTCAGCGGGATGGGTGGATTGAATGGCGCCGGCGGTTTGAGTGGCGCGGGTGGAATGGGCGGCATCACGGGCGCCGGCCAGGGTGCGATCGGCGGCTCGCTCGGCGCCGACACGGACTCCGTCGGCCGCATTGGCCGCACGGCTACCGGTGCGGGCCGTCAGGTAAAAGACGGCGCCGGCAAGGCCGTCGGCACAGCCACTGAAAAAACGCACGACGTAGCCGACAAGGCGCGCGGTGCTGCCGATAGTGTCACCGACAAGGCGCGCGACAGCGCGCAGTCCGCGAAAGGCTCGGTGCAGGGCGGTGTGCAGACCACCACCGGTGTCGCCGGCTCGCTTGCCGACCGCACAAACAGCGCCGCCGCTGCGACGTCGACCAGCGCGACGGGCGCCGCGAATGGCGCGAGCAATACGGGCAACTCACTGGGCTCGTCGCTCAACGCGGCCGGCGCGGCAAGCGGAGCGGCGAACAGCAATAGCGAGAACGGCCTGAGCCATGCGCTCAACGCGAACGGTGCACTGACCGGCGCCGCGCAGTCGGCCACGACTTCAGCACCGGAGACGTCGCAGCCGAGCACCGACAAGCCGCATGCCCTGAACGCGGTGGGTGCACTGAGCGGGGCGACTGAAGCTTCTGCCAAGCGTGACTCGACGCCGGGCACTGAGCAGTCGCACGGGCTCGACGCCGCCGGGGCGCTCAATGGAAATCTGAACGCCGATTCCAAGCGGGCCAGTGACACGACTGGTGGCAGCAACGGCAGCACGACCGAACCTGCGCCGAAGCGCAGCCCGAAGGTCGACGCGTCGGGGTCTGCGGCGGGCAATGCCAGCGTGACTTCGAAGCCCAACGCGAATGCGCAGACGAGCACGACCGCACAACGCTAAGGAACAACAACCACAACGCAATCCGCTACACGACGTAGCGCTGAAGCGGCGGGGCCCACGGTCTCGCCGCTTTTTTTTGCGCGCTCAGCATGGCCACGACCTTGAAGGTGGAGTCCTCCCGTCTTGATCTCGCTATCAAGGAAGGCAAGTAGCGGAAACGGCCAGCCCATTCGTTTAATCAATTGACCCACATCGGTCAAGTCGCAACGCATGCGGTTAATACGCGGAATGGAGTCTGGACTTGACCCGGCTTTCGTGGACACCTCATGTTCAAACAAGAAGGGGTCCAA
>JBDTUL010000212.1:0-9548 GCA_040007735.1 Gammaproteobacteria bacterium
AAGTGATGCGGCCGGCAGGAATGGCTCCCCGGCGCAGCGCCCAGAGGAAACGCTCGTTCCAATGGTCGCGCACGTCCTCAAGCTCCACGTCGGCCAGGGCGCGGGCAACGCGTTTATAGGTGTCGTCCATCGACTTGTCGACGGCGGTGCCGTCTTTGGCGGTGAGACGATATTTTTTATCCCAGATATCGAGAGACGCTTCCTGGAAGGAGATGGTCTCGATGTCCTTGGGTTCAATTTTCACGACGGTGTTCATTTGACCCGCGGCGCTCCGGTTATATGCGGCCGTCCAGTACAAATCCAAAGGGAAAAGCACACAGCCGGCGCGTGTGGCACGCGGCCCCATACCTTCTGGTTTATTTGACCCCGGAAGATGCTGCTGTCAGGCAGCGCGCCTCCCCTTCGAAACTCCCCGATACCGCAACCCTAGTTCGCCCCTTCTTTGGAGGCGGCGATACAAGATGTTGTGTCGGGGGACAGAGCCTAATGACGTGCAACATAACCGTCAAGAATCGTTTTCGGCGAAAAATGGCCCTCTCGTCGCTTGCCTTATCAATTGGTTACGAAACTATGTGCCGCTAAAACCTATGCTCGTCGGCCGGTTTTTTGTCAAAAAAAATATAAGGGCGTAAACCCAAGATATTGTGCCCAGGCCGTGCACACGTTTTGCACAGTTTGTTCACAGGCCGCGCTCCGGGTGCAGCCGCCAACACTCAAATCTCGGCGCTGGGCCTTGAAAAACGGACCACTTGAAACGCTTTGCGCCGTCCGCAAATCGCCTGTCAGCCGCACGAGGGTGCGAACAAACTATCAGGAGTAAATCATGACGATCGTCCGCTATGAGCCCTTCCGGCTCGTGAACCGTTTCCATCGAGACTTCGGCAGCTTCTTTGGCGACGTCGCCGCGGCGGCCGATGCCCAGAGCCCGAACTCTGTTGCCTGGCTTCAGCCGGTCGACGTACGTGAGGAAGAGAACAGGTTCGTCGTGCAGGTAGACCTGCCCGGCGTCGAGAAGAAAGACATCGAAATCACTGCGGAAAAAGGCGTGCTCACGATCAAGAGTGAGCGTACGCAGCGTGGCACGTTCCAGCGGCGCTTCACGCTGCCGGACAACGCGCAGGCGGAAGGCATCACCGCGAAGCACACTAACGGCGTGCTCGAAGTGACCATTCCGAAGCAGCCGCAGGTGCAGCCGAAGCGCATCGAGGTGCAGGCCGCCTGAGGCGGCGCGCGTTTGGTGCGGCACCGGGGCCGGTTGTCCAGCGGGCAGCCGGCCCTTCCTCTTGGGGACTGTAGGACCAAAGCCGCGTCCCGGGCGTAGCTACGCGCCGAGGCCGGTGGCTGCGCGCCCCGGGCAAGAACCACGCTTTTTGCCGCCGGAAACAAAGCCGATTTTCCGAAAAAGCGCCGCAGGCGACTTTTTTCCAATGAACCCAGCGTCGCGTCATCACACGAATGTCGTTGAACCGGCGAGCTTTGCCCGTGACAATCCACCCGGTCATGCGATCGGAACGCCTTATGCCACGCGCTTGTCTTCCCTTGTTCGCCCTCGTCCTGCTGAGCCCGGTGCTGCCGGTTGCTGCCGCGTTACCCACCGCGGTGGCCGAAACGCCAGTGCCGTCGCTCTCGCCCATGATCAAGCGCGTGTCGCCAGGCGTGGTGAACATCTCCACCCACGGCACCATCAAGGAAAAGGGGCAGCAGAACCCGCTGCTCGACGATCCTTTCTTTCGCCGCTTCTTCGACGTGCCACCGGATCTCGGCCCGCGTGACCGGCCTTTCCAGAGCGCGGGCTCGGGCGTCATCTTCGACGCGAAGAACGGTTACATCGTCACGAATGCTCACGTGGTGGAAAACGCGAGCGAAATCACCGTCACTCTTCAGGACGGGCATGATCTGAAAGCTGAGCTGGTCGGCAGCGACTCGCAGTCCGACGTCGCCGTGTTGAAAGTGAAATCGACGGCGCTCGTGCAGATCGGCCTGGGCGATTCCGCGAAGGTGGAAGTGGGCGATTTCTGCGTGGCCATCGGCAACCCGTTCGGGCTGCAGCACACCGTTACGTCAGGAATCATCAGCGGCCTCTCGCGCTCCGGCATCAACCCGGACGGCTACGAGGATTTCATTCAGACCGACGCGTCCATCAATCCCGGTAATTCGGGCGGCGCGCTCGTCAATCTGAAGGGCGAGCTCATCGGCATCAACACCGCCATCCTGTCGCGCAGCGGCGGCAACATCGGCATCGGTTTCGCCATTCCCGTGAACATGGCCCGCACGGTCATGGATCAGCTCATCAAGTTCGGCGCCGTGAAGCGCGGCCTGCTGGGCGTGAACATCTACAACGTGACACCCGATATCGCGCAGCTCTATGGGCTGGGCGACACGCAGGGCGCGCTCGTTTCACAGGTCATCGATGGCTCGCCGGCGGACAAGGCCGGTATCCGCACCGGAGATGTCATCACCTCGGTGAACGGCCAGAACGTAAAATCCAATACCGAGCTGCGTAACGCCATTGGCCTGGTGCGCGTCGGCGACAAGGTGGAGGTCGGCCTGCTGCGCGATGGCAAGGCGCGTCGCGTCACCGCGGTTATCGCGGACTCGGGCGGCGATGCCGCCGCCAAGGAAAGCACGCCCAAGCAATCGAACACCATTCATCGCGGCCTCGAAGGCGCAAGCCTTGCGGATGCGCCGGAAGGCGGCGGTGCGATCGTGCGCTCCATCGAAGCTGCGAGTCCGGCCGCCTCGGCGGGTCTGCGGAACAACGACGTCATCATCGGCGTCAATCGGGGGAAGGTCACGAACCTGCAGCAGCTGCGCGAGCGCGCCAAGGGCGCGTCCACGCTGGTGCTCGAAGTTCGGCGCGGGAATACGATTCTGCTGATTCCATTGCGTTGAAATCGCTCGCAGGCGGTCGCCGCCTGGCTTACTCCATCAAGGCGCTGTAACGGTATGGCCGGGAAGACTCTCGGAATCTGCGTGCTGGGCGGCACTGGCTTCGTGGGAACGGAGCTCGTCACGCGCCTCGCGGATGCGGGGCATGTAGTGCGCGTGCCCACTCGCCACATCACTCACGGCCTGCACTTGAGAGTGTTGCCTACCGTCGAGCTCGTTGTCGCCAACGTGCATAGCCCGGGGGCGCTCGGACAGCTCTTCAACAGCATGGATGTCGTCATAAACCTCGTGGGCATTCTCAACGAGGGCGGCGGCCGGGGCAGTTTTCGCGGCGCTCACTCCGAGCTGGCCGGGAAAGTCGTCGAAGCGATGCGCGCCACGCGCGTTACGCGACTGCTGCATATGAGCTCGCTCGGCGCGGGTGCGCAGGCGCCGAGTCAGTATCTTCGTACGAAGGGTGAAGCCGAGGCACTGGTGCGCGTTTCCGCAGCCACGCTCGAGGCGACCGTGCTGCGCCCCTCGGTGATATTCGGGCCGCGCGATTCGCTCACCAATCGCTTTGCCGGGCTGTTGCGCCTGAGCCGTGGGGTTTTGCCGCTGGCCAGACCGCATGCGCGGTTTGCGCCCGTCTATGTTCATGACGTCGTCGAAGCGTTCGTTCGGGCATTGAACAACAGGGAAACCTGCGGCAAGAGCTACGAGCTGTGTGGTCCGGATGTCATGACGCTCGAAGAGCTGGTACGGATCACCGCAAGCGCTGCGGGCCTGCCGTGCCACGTGATCGGGTTGCCCGATTTCATTGCCTGGATGCAGGCGGTAGTGATGAATTTCGTGCCGGGCAAGCCGTTCAGCACCGACAACTTTCGATCGCTGAGCGTGGATAGCGTGTGCAAGCAGGATGGGTGCGCGGCATTAGGGATTACGCCTCGGCGCATGGAGGCGGTTGTTCCGGGCTATCTCACGGATAGATCGGTGAAACAGAAGTTTGATAGCTACCGAAAGACGCGCCTTCGATAAAAGCTCTCGACTCCGGTCGCCGTGAAATAGATAAACAATCTTTTCTTCAGCCGCCCGGCGATTGAGGGCTTCTGGCGCAGCTTCGGATGAAGAGCCCTCAATCGCCGGGCGGCTGCGAAGCCTTCAATTGGGGGATGGAGCAATAGCTATTGAGGCTGTGAATGGCAAAGCTTCGCATGCCGTTCCACCCGCGGCTCTTTAGCCAGCTCACGCACCGCTGAATAGAACGCCGGCAAATCCCCGTTGTAAACGCTGAGCAATCGCTCAAACCCCGGCACACAATCGTAGTAAGTCGCCACCGACGCCAGGTGCGCATTGTTCAGCCCATCCGCGATCCAGTCGCTGTAGGCGTTCGGCGCGCCCAGTTGCTTCGCAAGCTCCCGGATATCCGTCTCGAGCGTTACGAAGATCGCGCGCTTGCGCTCCCGTGTGGTCTCCGCTGAAAGCTTCTCCGCATACAACGCGGCGAGCCGCGCCCGCGTTCGATTGAAGAGCGCCAGAAACTGCTGCTGGCGCTGGCGGCGCGCTGCGTATCGCTGCAACTCGTTCTCGCGGCCGCGCGCTTTCAACCAGCGCGCAAGCCCCGCCTGCTCCACCGTCACCGCAAACGCCTCGTTGAATTCCGAATCGCCCGCGACGTAGACGACCTGGTGCGACAACTCGTGGAAGACAATGGCCGCCAGCTCACTGTCGCCATAGCCCATCATCGTATTGAGCACCGGGTCGGCCAGCTTCCCAAGCGTTGAATAAGCCGGAACGCCGCCCACCACCGCATCCAGCCCCTGCGCTCGCAGGCCAGCTGCGAATTTCCGCGCCTTCGCTTCGGCGAAGTATCCCCGGTAGGCCACGCACCCGGCGATGGGAAAGCACCAGCGTCGCGGCTCGACGGAAAATTCCGGCGCGGCAACCACGTTCCACACGACGAACGAGCGCTTCACATCCGCGAAGGTGCGATAGCTGCGATTGTCTGGCAGCCCCAGCTCGCGGGACGCGAACTCGCGGGCGGCACGAACCTCAGTGAGACGCGCCCTCACCGTGTCGGGCGTGTTCTTGTCCAGGATGACCGCATCGATGGGCTTGCGGGCGTGCATGACCTGCCACTGCCCGCGCGCCGCCTGCGCCAGATACATAGTGCCGCAGCCCTGGAGCGGGCTGACTAAAACCGCGGCGAGCACGGCGCGAACCACAAATACACTAAACTGCACGCATGCAAGTGTATCTGGTCGGTGGCGCCGTTCGAGACCGCCTGCTCGGCTTGCCCGTGCGGGAGCGGGACTGGGTAGTCGTGGGCGCACGTCCCGAAGAGCTGGAGCGGCAGGGCTATCTGCGCGTGGGCAAGGAATTTCCGGTGTTCCTGCACCCCGACACGCGAGAGGAATACGCACTCGCGCGCCTCGAGCGCAAAGTGGCGCCGGGCTACTACGGGTTCACGACCGAATTCTCGCCCGACGTCACGCTCGAGGATGATCTCAAGCGCCGCGACCTCACCATCAACGCGCTGGCGGAAGATGCGGACGGCAAGATCACCGACCCATTCAACGGCCAGCGTGATTTGCAGGCGCGCGTGCTTCGTCACGTGTCGGAGGCCTTCGTTGAAGACCCGGTGCGCATCCTGCGTGTGGCGCGCTTCGCCGCCCGCTTCGCGCCTCTGGGCTTCACCGTGGCGGATGAAACGCGTGGACTCATGAAGCGCATCGTTGCGGCCGGCGAAGCGAACGCACTGGTGCCCGAACGCGTGTGGCAGGAAACCGAGCGCGCACTGGGCGAATCGCGGCCCGACGTGTACTTCGAAACGCTGCGCAGCTGTGGCGCGCTTCAGGTCATTCTTCCCGAGGTTGCCGCGCTATACGGGGTGCCACAGCCGCCGCAGTGGCACCCCGAGATCGACACGGGCGTGCACGTGATGATGGCCCTGCGCCTCGCGGCACGACTGAGCATGCCGGTCATCGTGCGTTTCGCCGTGCTCACGCACGACCTGGGCAAGGCGAAATCTCCGCCGGACAAGTGGCCCAGGCACCATGGCCACGAAGAAGCGGGCATCCCACTCATCGAGGCGGTCTGCGCGCGCCTGAAGGTGCCGCGGAATTTTCGCGACCTGGCCGTCACGGTGTCGCGCTTTCACACCTTCGTGCACAAGGCGCTGGAGCTGAAACCGGCAACGGTTCTCAAACTGTTCGAAGACACCGACGCATTCCGGCGGCCGGAGCGGTTCGGAGAATTCCTGAGCGCTTGCGAATGCGATGCGCGCGGCCGTGGCGGGCTCGAAGAACAACCTTATCCGCAGGCGGCATATCTGCGGCAGTCCTTCGAAGCCGTCGTGGCGATAGCATTGTCGGAAAGCGAGAGGCAGGGACTGGCAGGTCCCGCCATCGGCGCTAAGCTGCGCGAGAAACGGCTGGGTGTGCTCACTCGTCTGCGCGCCAGTGCCCCTTCATGAATCCGGAGCAACTTCGTTGAAAGTAGATAGCGACGCATGAGCTGGCTCGACGCACTGATCCTCGGACTGGTCGAGGGCATCACCGAATTCCTTCCCATTTCCAGCACCGGTCACCTGATCCTCACCCGCTCACTGCTGGGGCTGCAGGGTGACGCGGTCACGCGTGCGCTCATCGTCATTCAGGGCGCAGCCATCCTGGCCGTGTGCTGGGAATACCGCGTGCGCTTGTGGGACACAGCACTTGCGGTGTTCACCCAGGCGAGTGCGCGGCGGTTCGTGCTGAACCTGCTGATTGCGTTTGCGGTGTTCGCTATTCCCGCGCTTTTCCTGGCGAAGCGCATCGAGGAGGTGCTGTTTTCACCCGTGCCGGTGGCGATCGCGCTGGTCGTGGGTGGCGTGCTCATCCTGTGGGTCGAGCGCCGCAAGCACACGGAGCGCGTTACCACGGTTGACGAAGTTCAGCCGTCGGATGCGTTGAAGGTAGGTCTGTTCCAGCTGCTGGCGCTATTCCCCGGAACCAGCCGCTCGGCGGCGACGATTCTGGGCGGCATGGTCATCGGCATGAACCGACGCACGGCCACTGAGTTTTCGTTCTTCATCGCCATTCCCACGCTGCTGGCCGCTACGTTCTATTCGCTGTGGAAAGCACGTCACGACATGACGACGGACGAACTGGGTCCGCTCGCGTTGAGCTGCGTGGTGTCGTTCATCAGCGCCCTGCTCAGCATTCGTTTCCTGCTGCGCTTCGTGAGCCGGCATTCGTTCGCGGTATTCGCGTGGTACCGAATCGTGTTCGGCGCCATCGTGCTCGCCGGATGGGCAATGGGCTGGGTCAGCGCGTGAGTTCCTGCCGGCGCGAAGCGCCGCTATCTGCCCCGGGCCGCTTCGATCCCGGTAAGACCCCGGGCGCAGCCCGTTACAAAGAGTGTCTAAGGTCTTGGACTGAGAACCCCGCCAGCGCTTCATCGAACTGGCGGGTGAGCGCCATCACCTTGAACACCTCGCCCATCTCCCCAGGCATCAGCAGCTGGCGCGCTTCGCTCGACTGACGAACGTCCCGCACCAGCCCTTCGATTCCCAGCCCGAGCAGGAAGGCCGCCTGCGTGACGAAACCACTCACCTGCAGGCCTGCCGAGTCCGCAGCCTCGGCGACACCGGTGAAGTCGACCCACGCCGTGATGTCCTGAACGCCGACATTCACGAACGGATCGTCGTGTGCGAGCTGCTTGAAGTGACACCGAAGCGTGCCCCGGCTTCGCTGCGGATGATAGAAATGCGCGCGCGGCAGGCCATAGTCGAAGAACAGAGCAACGCCGCGCTCCAGGCAGTCCCCGACACTCGCGATCCAGGGCTCGACGCGACGACACAGCTCGGTGCGGTAATCCTCCGGCAGCGCGTACGGCAGGTCGCGAGCGAGCTGCGCCCACACGGCCGCAAACTCATCATCCAGCGGCCGCTCGCTTGCGACGAACTCGCCTTCAGCGGTGCGCGACACGCCGAGCTCCCGGGCCTCGTCGTTGCGAACGACGAGACGATGACAGGGGAATGCGTCCAGCACCTCGTTGGCGAGAATCACGCCCCGCATCGGCTGCGTGGGAAGTGCATCGAACCAGACCACCCGGCGCTTCAGAGCCTCAGGCAGTCCTTCGATCCGTTCACGCTGGCGATCCCGCAGATCCGCACTCACTTCGAGAATGGCGTAATGATCGGGCAGCGTGCCCATCTCAGCGAGCGTCTCGAGAACCTTCGCGGCCATGCGCCCGGTGCCAGCGCCAAGCTCGAGAATTGACCCGCCCGTCACCTGCAGCACATCGGCGCATTGGCGAGCGACGCAGGCACTGAACAAGTCTGAGACTTCCGGCGCGGTGGTGAAATCACCGCCCGCGCCAATCTTGGTGTCGCCAGCGCTGTAGTACCCGAGGCCGGGCGCGTACAGCGCCAGGTCCATGAATGTCTCGAACGTCAGCCAGCCTCCCGCGGCATCGATACGATTACGGATCAGCTGTGCGACGGCTTGCGAGTGTTCTTCTTCTACTGGCGTGAGTGCCGTCATAATCCACCCCCATGCCGTCGAAACGTCCTACTGCCCGGAACACGAAGCGTCGCGCTCCAGCGCGGTCGGCTAAAAAGGCCGGCGCCCGCTCGGCGAGCGCTTCCGGAACCGACGTGCTGTCGGGAAAAACGGTGCTGCTTACCGGCGCGGCACGGCGCGTGGGCGCGGGCATCGCGCGCAAGCTGCATTCGGCCGGAGCGAACATCGTGCTCCACTTCCGGACCTCCGAGCGGGACGCCGCGTCCCTCGCGAAGGAATTGAATGCCGCGCGCCCCGGATCCACGGCGCTGGTGCGCGCGGATCTGCTCGACATCAGGGCGTTGCCGGCGATGGTGGAGGCCGCCGTGAAGGCCTTCGGCCAGCTCGACGTGCTGATCAACAACGCATCGACTTTCTATCCCACGCCGGTGGGCACCATCACCGAGAGCCATTGGAACGACCTGGTGGGCACGAATCTCAAGGCACCGCTGTTCCTGTCGCAGGCCGTGGCGCCGGCGCTGCGGCGGACCCACGGGCTCATCCTGAATCTTGCGGATATTCACGCTCTGCGGCCGCTTCGGCGCTACACCACGTACTGCGTGGCGAAGGCCGGGCTCATCATGCTGACCAAATCTCTCGCACGTGAGCTGGGGCCATACGTGCGCGTGAACGCCATTGCCCCCGGCCCGGTGATGTGGCCCGAAGACGGCACGGACAAGACTCTGCGGGAGAAAATCATCGAGCGGACGGCGCTCAAGCGCCCAGGCTCACCGGACGACGTGGCCCGAACCGCGCTGTTCTTCTGTGCCGAAGCGCCGTTCATCACGGGTCAGATCCTTGCCGTGGACGGCGGCCGCAGTGTGGGTTGGTAGCGCTCTTTTCCTGATGGCGCCCGCCCGGATGACGCAGCCGGATCATCGCGTGCGATGCCTGGTCGAACTGCCGCCATAGCTCGCCGATGGAAACGTTCGCCGTCGGGTGAATGACTTCGGGAGCCAGCTCGGCCATGGGGCCGAGCATGTACGGACGCTTCACCAGATCCGGCCGCGGCAGCTTGCCCAGGGCCCGCCGTAGAGTGGCCACGAACCGGTCGCGGGCCGCGGCATCGTCCCAGACCGTGGCCCACGCGAGCGCGGGCCCGTCGGCCTGGTCGGCCAGCGTGAACCGGTCGCC
>JBDTUL010000213.1:0-9526 GCA_040007735.1 Gammaproteobacteria bacterium
AATTCCCTGGGACTGGCGCGTAAGTTTATATACGTGGACCAAGGGCATTGCCTCCTTCAACCCCGCGCACCACGAGCTGGGCCAGACGCCGGCTGACGCCATGATCCCTGAAAAAGTGAAGTGCGCCTCGCTGGATGAGTTGCTGAAGACCCATGGCTTCACGCACCTCGACCTGCTGCAGATCGACACAGAAGGGTATGACGCCGAGATCATCGAGGGCATCGATTTCAACGCTACCCGGCCGCGCATCGTGCGGTTCGAGCACGGACGGCTGCGTTCCATGAGCAAGGATACCTTCCAGCACATTCGTGCGGGACTGCACGCTGCGGGCTACGAATTGATGATCGAGACGTTCGACGTCACCGCCTACCAGCCCGACATTCTCCTGGATCTCTAGCGCGGCGCGCAGTCGCGGCGCGCTCGCAACCTTCCGAACACAGCCTATGCAACCTCTCTCGTGGTACGTGAATCGATTGGCGAGAATGTCGCCGGGCGAAGTGCTCTGGCGATCCAAGCACGCGTTTGCAGACCGTCTGGCGCAATTCCTGCCTGTCGGCAGTGTCCCCACGCCGCAGAGCGGCCGGGCTTCCCTGCCCCCCTGGCCCGTTCCCGCGATCGCCGATACGCAACCCTATCAGGATGCCGCCGGCCGCATTCTGCAGGGGCAGATAGATTTGTTCGGGCAGTGGGTCAAACTGAAGGACGCGGAGCGCGACTGGAACGTAGACCCTACCAGCGGAATCGCCGGGCCGATGAGCCACGGCACGCTCGTCGACTTTCGCGACGAATCACTGGTCGGCAGCGCGCGTGCGGTGTGGGAAGTCAATCGACACTATCAAATCGTCAACGTCGCGCAGGCATGGGCACTGTGCGGCAACGAGCGCTATCGCGCCGGCGCGCTTCAACTGCTCGCCTCGTGGCTGAAGGCGTGCCCTTATCCGCTCGGCATCAACTGGACGAGCGCGCTGGAGCCAGGCATCCGGCTGGTGAACTGGTATCTCGCCGCACGCATGCTGCAGATCGACCCGGCGCGCGATGCTGTGGCGGCACCGATGGTCGAGTCGGTGTTCCGTCACTGCGAATTCATCTGGACGAATCAATCACGCTATTCCTCTGCGAACAATCACCTGATCGGCGAAATGGCCGGCCTGTTCGTGGCCTCCTGCGGCTGGCCCTGCTGGCCACAGAGCGCCCGATGGCGAGCCGATGCCAAGCGCATTCTCGAGCGCGAGGCGCAGCGGCAGGTCCACGAAGACGGTGTCGGCCGCGAGCAGACGGTGAGCTACCAGATGTTCGTGTTGCAGTTCCTGATCATCGCCGGGCTGGTCGGCGAAGTGTCCGGGGAGCCGTTCTCGCGCGAATACTGGGCGATCGTGCGCAAAATGATCGAGTTCCTGCGAGCCATCGCGGACGCCGGCGACCACCTCCCGGACTTTGGCGATGCGGATGACGGGGTCGTTTTCGTGCTGTCGCCCGACGGGCGGAATCGCCGCTTCCTCACCCTGAAGGATCTCGACACGGCGTTCAGCGGCTCCCGCAGTGTCAGCGGCTCCGAGGAAGCGCGTCGTGCCGAGGACGAGTCCGCTGGGTGGCTGACCCGCGGTTTCCCCGTGCCGGCACACTGGCCTGTGACTGAGCCGGGGCAACGCCGCGAACTCGCTCGCGCCTTCCCTGAAGGGGGGTATTTCGTTCTCGGCGAACACTTCGGCACAGCGCGCGAAGCGCTTGCCGTGCTCGATGCGGCCCCTTTGGGTTACCTGTCGATCGCCGCGCACGGGCACGCCGATTGCCTTTCGTTCACGCTATCGCTCGCCGGCGAGCAAATCCTCATCGATCCGGGAACCTATTGCTACCATACTGAGCCGGAATGGCGGACCTATTTCCGGAGCACGGCGGCCCACAACACGCTGCGGGTCGATGGGCGGGATCAATCTGAGATGAGCGGAGCGTTCATGTGGTCGCACAAGGCGGCACCTGCCGTCGAATCGGTGCAGCTCGAAGGCGCCCGCCAGCGCGTACGTGCCCGCCACAACGGGTACATGCGCCTTGCGGACCCGGTCTTGCACACTCGCGAGCTGCTCTTCAACGTCGGTGACGCGGGCATGGATGAAGCGGATGAGCTGGCCTGCAACGGCCCGCATGAAGTGGAGAGATTCTGGCATGTCGCCGAGGAGTGTTCCGTGAAGGTGGCAGACGAGCACACCGTCGTCATCGACTCACCCAGGGCAAGCCTCACCTTGCGCTGTGAGGGAGCCACGCGCATCGAGGTTGCCCGAGGCAGCGAGAAACCGCGGCTCGGCTGGGTCTCCCGTCACTTCGGCCTGCGTGCCCCGACCACCACCTTGATCCTGAGAGACTCCATCAAAGGCGCCACCACTCTGAGAACGGCCCTTCGATGGAAATTTCCGTGAGCGCGCGCTAGATGCAAGCGATCGTCCTGCTGATGCTCTTTGCCGCCTGCGCCGCGCAGTTCCTGGGACAGATCCACGTGTTACCCAGGTCCGCGCAGTACTCGCAGGAAGTGTTCAGCGCAATCATCGCGATCTACGTCGTTGCTGAAGGCGTGCGACACCGGTTCCGACACGTGCGTCCGGCGATGTGGTTTGCTTTCATCGCGGTCGCCATTGTCATTTGCTGCGGAATCGCGATGAATTCCGTGGCGTCGGGGCCCCTCTTCGCCGGTATCCGCTCGTACCTGCGGGCCATGCCCGTGTTCTTCCTGCCGGCCGTGTGGCTGATCAGCGAAAAGACGTTGCGCAAGCAGTTGCTGTTTCTGCTCGCAGTCTCGCTTGCGCAATTTCCGCTGGCGCTGCTGCAGCGGCTGCAAGTGCTGGCTGCGGAACGCACGTCCGGCGACTCCGTGCAGGGCTCGCTGATGAACTCCGGAATCCTGACAGTGTTTCTCGTTTGCGCCGCCTGCGTGCTCACCGGCATGTACATGCGCAAGCAGGTCTCCGGCAAGCTATTCATGGGCCTGCTACTCGTGCTCCTGCTGCCAACGACGCTCAACGAGACCAAGGCGACCATCTTCCTGGTGCCGCTGGGCCTGATGACAACGTTCATCCTGGGCTCCCCGCGCGGCGTCCGCATGCGCTACAGCGCAGCGGCGGTCGGAACGCTCGTTCTGTTCGGGGCGATTTTCGTGCCGGTCTACGACTACTTCATGAAGCCCAGGTGGGGCTACGGCATCGTCGATTTCTTCATGATGGACGGCCGCGTCGAGGGCTATCTCGACAAGGATGCAACCTTCGGCAGCAAGCACATCGGCATGGTGGACACCGTAGTGGTGCCGCTGCGGGAGATGTCCAAGGACATTCCAACGCTTGCCTTCGGTGTCGGTATCGGCAATGCGTCCGAGTCCTCGCTGGGTCAGCAGTTCGAGGGGCACTACCTCGAGAAGTTCGGTCCGTTCCTGGGCAATACCGCCGCGACGCTGCTGGTGGAAACCGGCTTGCTGGGGATAGGCCTCGTTTTCACGCTCTACTTCCTGATCTTTCGTGACGCGGTTTACCTCAGCGCACGGGACAGGGGCCTGTACGGCGCGCTGGGAGTCGGATGGATGGGCGCCATGGTCGTCATGACGGTGGCCACCTTTTACCGCCCCCTGATCGCCTCCGGCGTTTCCTACCTGTTCTGGTATATGTCGGGGGTGGTGGCTGCACGGCGAACGGCCCTTGGCCTGGCCACGAGTACGGTTCAGTCCAAGCCGTTGCTGATGCCCCACGCGCAGCCGCGCCTGCGCACGTGAATTGACCCCGCACGACCGAGTCTTGCAGACTCGGCTCGCCCCCCCCGGGCTCATCGAAGGATCGAGAACAGCGTATGCGTGAAATCGCCGAACCGTTCGTGGTTGCCTCCGGGCTGGAAGAAGACGGGGTCATCACCGGCAACTTCTACGACAAATACGGCTCGCGAAACCCCGTCGTGCGGGCTCTCATGAAGGGGTTTTCCGACGCCCTGGAGGAACTGGTTGCAACCACCGGCGCCCGGGTCATTCACGAGGTCGGGTGCGGCGAGGGCCACTGGACGCTCAAGTGGGCCGCGCAGGGCATCAACGCAACCGGCAGCGACTTCTCGAAGCAGGTGATCGCGCTCGCCGAGAGCAACGCGGCCAGCAGCAAGGTGACGGCCACCTTCCGCGCCGCGAGCATCTACGATCTCACTGCGCCCACCGACGCTGCGGAACTGGTGGTCTGCTCCGAAGTGCTGGAGCACCTCGAAGAGCCGGAACGCGCATTGACCGTGCTGGAACAGCTTGCCTCTCCCTGGCTGATCGTCACCGTACCCCGAGAGCCTCTCTGGAGTGCCATGAACATGGCGCGGGGGAAATACTGGTCGAGCCTCGGCAACACACCCGGCCACATTCAGAGATGGAGTTCGCGGTCGTTCGTTGCGCTCGTGTCGCGCTCGTTCGAAATCGTTTCGGTGCGCCGCCCTGTTCCGTGGACCCTGGTTCTCTGCCGGCGAAAATCTCCCGCCTGAAGCGCCGGCAATCCTGTTAACTCTTTCGAGCGGCCTGTTCGGGCTTGGCAGCGGCGCGCGCCATTGCGAAGATGGCCGTGATCGAACTGGCCCCTTCCCGTAAGCCTTCAGAAGGCGGAGCGCGCGCGATGAAGTTGATTGTGCAGATTCCCTGCTATAACGAATGCGAAACCCTCGAGCGAACCATTCGCGACCTGCCCACCGCCGTCGCCGGCTTCGATGTGGTCGAATACATGGTCATCGATGACGGCAGCACCGACGGTACGGATGCGCTCGCAACGAAGCTCGGGGTTCACCACGTCGTGCGGCATCCGACCAATCTGGGGCTCGCACGCGGTTTCCAGACTGGCCTGGATGCGTCGCTCCGGTTCGGAGCGGACGTCATCGTGAACACAGACGCCGACAACCAGTATCCCGGCCGATACATCGCGGACCTCACGGCACCGCTCGTGGCGCGGCGTGCGGATATCGCCATCGGGGATC
Organism: Gammaproteobacteria bacterium; assembly: GCA_040007735.1. Classification (GTDB taxonomy): domain Bacteria; phylum Pseudomonadota; class Gammaproteobacteria; order Steroidobacterales; family Steroidobacteraceae; genus JADGHX01. Next base: position 4,966 of record JBDTUL010000213.1, read on the forward strand.
GCCAGACCGAGACCATCGAGCACTTTTCGCCCATCAAGCGGGTGCTGCAACGCTTCGGCACCTCGACGGTGCGCCGCCTGAGCGGCACCGAAGTGGCCGACGCGCCGAGCGGGTTCAGGGCCTATTCGCGCGAAGCGGCCTTCAGGCTCACGGTGCTCACGCAGTTCAGCTACACGCTGGAGACCATCATCCAGGCGGGCAAGAGCGGACTCAAGATCGTCAACATCCCGATTACGACGAATCCGCCGCTACGGCCCTCGCGGCTGCAGAAGAACATGCTGGACTTCATCACGCGGCAAAGCGCCACCATGCTGCGCCTGTACGCGTTCTACGAGCCGCTGAAGACCTTCTCGCTCATGTCGATTCCGTTCCTGGTGATCGGCGCTTCCGCGTGGTTGCGCTTCGCTTACCTGTATTTCACGGAAGAAGCCGTCGGCCGCTACATTCAATCCGTCACCATCGGCACTGGCGTGCTGCTGATGGGCGTTCTCGTCCTGCTATTCGGCATTCAGGCCGATATCGCCAACAAGCACCGGCAGCTGACGCAGATGGTGTTGTACCGGCTGCGAAAACTCGAGTATCGCCTTCTCTCGAATGACGAGGTTTGACGAGCGCCGGGCGCCTCGGCCTGAGACGCCCGGAACATGAAAGTTGATCGATTCCGTCAGTGACTCGGGTCGATACTCACGCCGCCCGGCGGGTTCGGCTTCTTCTGGTCGGGGGCGGGAGCGGAAGACGGGGCACCGCCCGGAGAGACCGCTGCGTAGCTGCCACCCGAGTCGGCAATGCGAACCTCATCGTGGTACAGGGTGCGGACTGAGACGTTGCCGGCAGGCGTCGTGCGGGTTGTCCAGCCTTTGTAGATTCCCATCTTCAGGTACGGGCCGACTGCGTCGTTGAAGGCGATGCCGCCGCTTGCGTCGATGACCTTCACGCCGTCCTTCCAGACCTGCAGGAAGCCGTTCGAGTTCGGCGACCAGCGGACATGGAACACGAAGTCGGTCCACTTACCCGTGTTGTAAGCGCCGAGCTGATACATCTTCTTGCCTTCGTAGGTCTTCTTCTCCGTGAGCACCCTGGAATCCCAGATCGTGTTGATGCTCCAGACACCATTCTGAGTGCCCAGCGACAGCGGCGGGTTCAGGTCGGTGGCTTCGCCCTTGTTCTTGTCCGGAATGTTGTGCCACTGCGCAACGAATTCCCACAGATTGTCTTTCACGTAGCTGGCGGGCAGGTAGATGCTGAAGCCGTACCAGTACTCGCCGTTCGGGACTATGTTGACGCGGCCGGTGCCACTGGACACTTCCGTGCGAAACCAGTCTTTCGAGGTGGCGCGGTTGAGCACCGTCTTCATGGAGTATCGGCCCGAGCGCGCGACATCGGTGCTGACCGTGGGAGAGTTTCCGGACACGTTCCAGACCTGGCCGTTTTCTCCGAGAACACCGCTCTCGAAATCGGAACAGAAGATCAGTGGAGCCCTGAGCGGCTCGCACGGCGCGGCGAACGCATCGCCCGCCCCGCACATCGCCAGAACGGCCACCACTCTTGCCCAAACTTTTCCGCCTGTCATTCCCGCTTCTCCTCGCATTGAAACTGCAACGGGCGGCCTCTGGCACTGATATCTCAGTGTCGAATTCGTGCCGCTGCGCTGACCCCGTTAAAAATAAAACTCTCCGCCCACCCTGAGCTCACACTGAAGGACTCGATGGCGGCGGTGATGACGGCGCGGCAGTTCGTGGCGAACCACGGAGACCTGACCACCCGGCAACCCCGCTATCCCAGGACACCACTCCAGGGACCGGAGGCTTTGCGTCCCCACCTCGCGGTGGGTTTGCCAAAAAGCTGCGTGTAACCTAACGCGTCCGGTATGTGAGGACAACTGTAGGAATTCAGCGACATCCCTCATTTGGTGCCTGCTTTTCGATGCGCCAGCAGATCTATCAAACCCTGCGCTCGCTCGAGTGTGTGATTCCTGCGGCCATATTCTCGCGCCGCGAGACTCAGCGCGCGCAACTTTTCTTCGTCAGCCAGAAGCTCAGAGATTACCGTCACGAGGCGTGCCGGACTGCCGGCCATGATGCCAGCGCCACCCCGCGACAAACACCCGTCCGGATCCACGGAGCAACTTACCGCAGGCACGCCACGCAGCCAGCCCTGAATGAAGGTGTTCGGGAACCCTTCCGTAGAACTCGTATTTACCAGAATGTCGCTGGCGGCAATCTCTGCATCGACGCTCTCGACCGGCAACTCGCCGAGATAGTCCACGTTGGCCATCTGTCGGATGCGGTCGTGCAGCGGCGCATACGTGGCATCCCCTGCGCGTCCGATCATGACGAAGCGCACGCTGCCGTCCTTCGCAAAGGCCGCCGCAAGATCCAGAAACAACTCGGGATTCTTCACGGGTTTGAAGTTGCCCACCCAGATGACGCGGCGGGGGCCGCTGCGGGCCACGGGCTCCCGCGGCGGGGGCAGCGGCTGCACGTTTGGAACGACCAGCGTGGCATCCAGCCCGTATTCGGTTTTCAGCGTTCGCGCCTGGTCGTGAGTCTGCACAATAATGGCGCTCGCCCGCCGCAGGCCGTACTCGGATATCCAGCGCGATAACCTGTGCAGCACCACTCGCGGCCCCCAGCCGCTGAACTTTGGCTTGCGCACATCCCAATCGGACGCTACGTGGAAGATCAACCGCGCCCCCGTCCCAGCGCAATAGAGCGCGCAGGCGCCCGTGTAAGGCATCAGGCACCGCTGGTACACAACGTCAGGGCGCAGCCGCTTCAGCACACTGTAGAGCGAGGGAAGCTGCGAGAGCACGCCCGATGCCCCCGAAGTCTGGCCGGGACCAAAACGGACGATCTCGTAACCCGGCTGAAATCTTTCGCGAGGTGCGACGTGTGTCACATAGAAAGTCTCGAATTCAGCTCGCGCGGTCATGAGCTCGAGCAGGCATTTGGCCTGGAACTGCGCGCCGCCCATCTGCGCGGCCCAGTGCCCGCCGAGCACCATGCACAGGCGAACCTCAGCCACGTCAGCTCCGCCCCGCTGCGTCGAACGCAGAATCGACAGCGCTTGCAAAGCCTGCGTGTGCAGCGAGCAGTTCCTTCGCAGTGTCACGGGCGCCGCTGCGCAATTTGGCGAGCACACCGTCAGGCTGTGTGACGCGCGCCAGATTCCGGCTGAGATCAGCGGCATCGCCGGGCGCAAACAGCAGGCCGTTGATCCCGTGCCGGATGACATACGGGAATGCGGCGAAGTCTGGCGCAATCACGGGCACGCCGAGCACCATCGATTCGAGCACCACCATGCAGCGGCCCTCAGGAAGCTCCGGGCGCGTCGGCGCGGCAACGACGGTTGCCGCAGCGATCAGGGCCGCAAGTTGCCCATGAGGAATCTTTCCCAGAATCAGCACGCTTTGCGAGACATGCCGCTGCTCCACGGCGTCCCGCAACATCTGCATCTCCACGCCGTCCCCTACATACACGAGGCGAACTCCGGCCGCCGCGTCCGCCGGTAACGCGCAGAAGGCGGTGAGCAAGTCGATGACGCCCTTGTCGCGCTGAATGCGGCCGACATACATCACGATTGCCGCCGCCCCGCGAACGAACTCCCGAAAGCGCTCAGGGAGCTCGCCGGCTACGGACGGCGCGGCGAACCCGCTCAGGTCCACTTCAAACTCGCGAATCAGGGTGGACGGAACACCAAGCGTGCGCATCTGGTCGGCGAGGAACGGACCGTGACACGCGATGCCCGCGCAGGCGCGGACACTGGCGCGATTGAACACCGACATCAAAGCGCCCAGCCCTCTTCTTTCCTGCAACCATTCATGTCGTGAGTTCACGATAGGAACGCGCCTCAATTTCGCAACCACGACCGCGGCCCACAACAGCTCGCCCGAGCAACCGCAGACGATTCGATCCGGCCGCCACGCGAGCATACGAAAACCAATGCGCAGCGCCGACCAGGCGCGTGCCAGACCCCGCAAGGCTCGCGGGCCCGCGGCGGAATAGCTTTCAGCGGTGACGCGCCCCGACGCAACGCGTTCGCGGGTACGCCAGCGACTCAGGACCAGGAGCTCGTCCGTGGCGTGCGCACGCAAGAAATCGCTGATGAAGGCATCGGGTCCACTGCGGTCCACGTGGCCGGCGAAGGCCCGGCGCACCTGGTCGACCGCATCGCCGTTCTTTAAGTAGACGTACCGCATGACCGTCCACTCAGCGCGATGACATCCCTATATTTCCGCGCGACCATCTCCGCGATGGAGCCATAGTTGCGGTGCTGCTCCACATACGCGCGCCCCCGCGCGCCCATGGCCGCAGCTTCCGCAGGGTCGTTGATGATTCTCACGATCGCATCGGCAAACGCCTGTTCATCGTAGGCAACGCACTCCCCCGCGCGACTCTGCTCTAGAACCAGCCGTTGCTCGGGGTGATCGTTGGCGACGACGGGAAGGCCGAGCGCCATGTACTCCACCAGCTTGGTGGGCGAGGTGGAGTTCAGGATTGGCGTGGGATAGAACGGGGAGAGGCACACCGTCACACCGGCGATGCGTTGAAGCGCCTCTTTG
>JBDTUL010000214.1:0-9492 GCA_040007735.1 Gammaproteobacteria bacterium
GCGATGCCGTATGCGCCATGACATGGCCGCCGGTAACAGCGCCGTCGACAGCCAGCACCGTGGGTCATTGGAAAGCCATCGAACGAACTGACAAATCCAGGCAGTGGGCCTACAAGGGTAAGCCTGTCTACACTTATGCTCGTGATCGGCCTGGGCAGATAACAGGGGATGGGGTCGACGGGCTATGGCACGTCGTCAATCCCTGATGCCAGGCGCTAGAGCCGTTTAACGATCTTCGATGCCAACGTCTCTTCCATCTGACGTTCGAGCGATCTCTGATTCACGCTATGGACTGAAACACCATAGCTGATATCGCCCTTCTGCACGGCAACGCCGTCTCCCCACCACAGGCTGTCGTCCCCGATGCTGAGAGATACAGGCGAGGTGCGAATGGTTTGGTCGTCTGCCGCGTCACGAAAACCTTGTAGAAAGTTTGCAGCGTGTTGGCTTCCTGCCGGCCCTGACATCACGTTGAGTATGACAAATCTCGCGCCGCCCAGGGGAAGGCTGGGATCCTTCGCATTGTGGTCCTCTGAAGCCGTCCAGAGACAGGTCGAAGAGTATGAACCGCTAAACGATCCATTCTGGATCTGGCCACTGTCGTTGCGAACGCCATCTTCGACTTTGAAATGAACGGCTGCGGAAATCTCATCGGCAGACAAGAGGGTGCAGGCATTCACCTCGATCCCCTTGGAACTGGTTCCACTCTCCGCCGCAATCGCTGTCTCACTATCGAGCAACGCAAGTGATAGTGCGATCAACGCTGCGATGATCAATCGGCTGGCAGGGTGTCGGTAGATCATCGTGAAACTCCTCTGCGCAATTGCAGTCGAGGGCGGTGCATCGCTTTTTATGGCTCCTCTCCCCAACGTGGCGATAATCCGCTATCGAGGTCGAAGAGGTCCAGCGCTCGAGCCACTGTATGCTGCACGACTTCGTCGATGGTCTTGGGACGCAGGTAAAAAGCGGGCACAGGCGGCATGATGATGCCGCCAGCGTCGGTCACGGCGAGCATGCTTTGCAGGTGTCCGCGATGTAGGGGTGTTTCCCGCACCAGCAACACAAGGCGGCGCCGCTCCTTCAAGCAAACATCCGCGGCCCGCGTGAGTAGCGTGCTCGTGACCCCCGTCGCGATCTCCGATAATGACCGGATCGAACAGGGCGCCACGATCATCCCCATCGTTCTGAACGAGCCGCTCGCGATCGCGGCGCCTACGTCCTTGATCGAATACGCCACGTCCGCCATCGAACGCAGCTCCTTGGCGCTCAGGGAAGTCTCGTGAGCGCGCGTCTGTTCGCCCGCGGTCGAGACCACGAGATGCGTCTCGATCCCCAACAACTTGAGAACACGCAGGAGCTCGACGCTATAGGCAATTCCGGTGGCGCCGCTGATCCCCACGATCATTCGGCGCGTGGGCTTCGAGGGAGGTTTCAGCTTTTCGACCATATGAAACGCCGGCAGCTAAGCTTTCTGAGCCCGGTTCGGTCGGAGGAGGGAAACGAGGAACGCCAGCAGGAAGGCGCTGCCCATCGTCAGGATCGTGGGGTATTCGTAATTGAACAGAGGCTGGGCATGTCCAAACGTGCCCACCCACACCTTGGGGCTGCCGACGACCAGCACCACGGAGCTGATCAGGCCCGTCCATCCGGCAGCCAGTGCCCCCGCGGTGGTGAGTCGACGCCAATACAGAGCGAGCAGCAGCACGGGAAAATTGGCGCTGGCGGCGATCACCAGCGGCAGGGTCGCGAGGAAGCCGACGTTCTGGTGCTGGAACAGCAACCCAAGTCCCATCGCCAACATACCGATACCCACGCTGGCGGCTTTTGAGACCTTGACCTCGCTCGATTCCGATAGTGTGCCACGCGGTAGGACGCTGCGAAGCAGATCATGCGAGACCGCCGTTGCTGCCGCGAGGGTGAGCCCAGACACCACGGCGAGAATCGTGGCGAATGCCAACGAGGCGATGATTCCGAACAGGAAGTTGCCGCCGAGCACGCGCGCGAGCATGACGGCGGCCATGTTTGCGCCGCCGGTCGGTTCGATGCCGTCGCCCTTGAGGAGCACCACGGCGCCGTTGCCGAGCACGATGACCAACAATTGGAACAGGGCGATCAGCGCCGTGGCGTACACCAGCGAGCGCCGTGCATCGGCACTACTTCGCACCGTGAAGGATCGCATGAGGATGTGAGGCATTCCGGCGGGACCGCAGCAGAAGGCGAGGGCCAGGCACGCGACGCTGAACGGGTCACGCAGCAATGGGCCAGCGCTTGCGTCGTGCAGGCTGAGCGAGCGCTCCAGGAGCAATGAGAAATCCCAGTCGAACCGGCCCATGACGAGGGCGGCCATGAGCGCGGCGCCGGCCAGCAGCATCGAGGCCTTGATGATCTGGATCCAGGTCGTCGCTACCATTCCTCCAAACAGCACGTAGGACACCATCAGCGATCCGACGATGACCACGGCATGCGCGTAGGGCAGATCGAACAGGACCTGAACGATGGTTCCGGCAGCAACCATCTGCGCAATCAGATAGGTGCCGCAGATGCTCAACGTGGCTGCGGCGGTCATGATTCTGATCGGGCGCTCGGCGAGCCGGTGCGTCAGCACGTCCGCCAGTGAATAGCGGCCCAACGCGCGTAATTTCTCCGACAGCAGGCAGGCGAGCATCGGCCAACCCGCGGCGGCACCCAACGCGTACAACAGGCCATCCGTTCCGAAGGTGTAGAAGATCGCAACCGTGCCCAGGAAGGAGGCTGCGGACAGGTAATCGCCGGCCGTCGCTACGCCGTTCTGTAGAGCAGAGATCGAACTGTCTGCCGCATAGAACCCCTGGGCTGTCTGCGTTCGTCGATGCGCCAACCAGGTGATGACCAGCGTGGCGCCAACAAACAGCAGGAAGGTGACAATGGCAGGCAAGTTAGCCGCGTTCATTTCACCTCCCGCCCCGCCGAATTTTCGCTACGGCGCGCGGCCAGGTGATAGATCAGGGTTCCCAGTGGAATCAGTGCGAGCAGCGCAATTGCGACGAACGTTGCGAGCTGCTCGTGCGAGGTCGACCGGGGCTCCTCTGGAGGCGGCGCGATCAGCAAGAAGAACGTCAGGGTGCCCGCTGTGAAGAGCATTGGCACCGCCCATGCCAGCACTCGATTGGTGGTCACTTTCAAGTCATCGTCCCCGAATTCGGTTCCGCCAAGGGGCGCCAATCGGGCTGGTCGAGGAATGACTCTACGATCGCGAAATAGTGCTCAGGCCGCTCTTCCTGCAGATGGTGCGAGCTTGCGTCCAGGATGTGCAACTGTCCACGCTGCACCATCCGGCAAAGCATCATGGGATAATCCGGCTGCAGGAATGCATCGTTGAGGCCCCAGCAGAACAGTGTCGGGCATTGGACCCGGGAAAGTTCCGAGGTCAGGTCCTGCCAGTCTCCCCGCGGGCTGTCCGAACGCGCGGCCAGCGCCATCTCTTCCGGATCGAGGCTTTGACGGTAACGCATCTCTACGGTTTCCTCGGGAAGCAGTGACGCGTCGAACCACTCCAGCCGGGCGATGAGCTGGCGCATCTTTTCCTTCGTCGGACCCTCGCCCCCGTAATAGATGTCGCGCGCATTGCGACCGCGCCGGCCGCCTTCAGGCAGCGGCGCCAGCGGGCCGTAGAACACCGGCATGGAGCCGGTGATCGTCAGCGAGCGAACGCGTGTGGGGTGCAGGGCAGCCAGGCACAGCGCAATGGTTCCACCCCACGAGTTACATACGAAATCCGCGCGCTCGATCTTCAATTCATCCATCAGCGCAACCATGCAGGCAGCATGGAAATTCCACATGGGGCCGGAAATGGTTCCCTTGTCGGATTGCCCATATTGCAGCAGATCGGGCAAGAGGCAGCGGCGGTCGCGGGCGAAGAGCGGTGCCACCACGCCGAAGTCCGACCAGCCCGTGCAGCCCGGTCCGCCACCGTGCAGAAAAAATACAGGGGGTCCCCCTCCCGTCTCGATGAGATAGAAGGAACGTCCGTTTGCTTCTACGAGGCGACCCGCGGGAGCGGACGTGGGTGCAAGATTCATGGTTGCTGCCTGAGGTCAGTGAGACGTAACGAGCGAGCCATCGTGTGGGCTTATTGTATACCGTATGCATATGATTAATGAAGCGATTTCGGCCCTTGGCATTGCCTCGGAGACTCAATTGACAGACTCGCTGTTTTTCGTATACAAGGTGCGGCTTGGCGAGGCGAGCAGGTGATCCGCAGGGGGGGTGCACCTCCTAAGGACAACTAGGCTCGGAATCACAGCGTGCGGTGCACACACGCAGCTTTATTTTGCGAGAGGAACTTCGTGAAAACTCCTGCCATCAAGAAATCTGCAACGCTGCGCGAGCAGGTGTACCAGGTGGTGGTGAACGAGCTGAAGGGCGGCACCTTCACGCCGGGCGAGCGGATCACTGAGGAGGGGCTTGCCAAGCGGCTGTGCGTTTCGCGCACGCCGATTCGTGAGGCCTTGATGCAGCTTTCGAAGCAAGGTGTTCTGCGGCTGCGTGAGGGGGGCGGGTACATCGTGCCATCTCCAAGCATCGATGAGCTGCGGCAGGTCATTGCCGTACGCACCTTGTTAGAACCGGCTGCCGCGCGCATGGCGGCGAGCGAGTACGACCAGGCGAAGATCGACCTCATTTCCAGGGCTATCGACGCCGAGGCCGCGGCCATCGACGATGTGCAGCCGGCGCAGTTTGCACGGGCGAACGAAGACTTCAGGCACGCCATGTTCCTCGGCATCTCCAACAAGAAGCTGAGCGGCCTGATCGCGCAATTCGCGAATCACCTGCACTTCATTCGTGGCGCCACGCTCAACAACGTGGGGCTGCGCGAGGAAATCGTCGAGCGGCAGAAGAAGATTCGCGATGCGCTCAAACACGCGGATGCCGACCTGGTGGAAGGGCTGTGGCGGTCTTATCTGCGCTTCACTGAAGAGATGATGACGGCCGCGCTGATGAGCATGAGCAAGACCGCCGAGAAGCGACCGTCGATCGTCAAGGCGAACGCCGCGTAGCTTCGGACCAGTGCATCGGCCGTTCGGGCGGCTCACCCGGGGGCGGTGCACATCGCGATGGATGCATGAATCAGTGCTTGCACCAGCTTCTTCATGGCGGCGATGGGAGCCGTGTTCATTCCTTCGCGAAATTCCAGGGCCACCGCCTGCGACTTCGGTAGACCGATCCTTGCAGTCGGCACCCCGTGGGCGCGAAGGATGTTTGCGTCGGTCGCACCTGACATGCCGGCCACGGGCTGATGCACACGTCCTTCAACGGCCTCCCACGCCTGCAGGCACTTTTGAATGACATCGTGTGCGGGTGTCGTCGTAGTGCCCAGGATAGCGATCAGCCGCTTCCACGACAGATTGACCTGGAGATGGGCAGCGATAGCGCGCAGACGGTCACCGAATGCCGCATCGGCTTCCTGCACCGATGTGCGAGGACTCAGTCGCAGGTCGACGCGAAAGCGGCAAACCGCTGGCACGAACGCAGGCATTCTTTCCCATCCGGACTCGATGAACGACACCACTCCCTGAGGTGCCACGAGCCCCGACCGGTGAAGCTCGCTCCATTCGGGGAACCAGTCCTCCAACGCCGCAATCACCTTGCCGGCGGCATTGATCGGGTTGACGTAGGGCATCAGGTGCCTGCTGCCCACGTAGGTATGAGTGCCCTTGACCGTCACCTCATACCAGACGAATCCGACTTCCTCCCACGACACCGACCATCCGGACTTTGCGATGATGGCGCACGATGGCTTGAATGCTTCCTTGAGCAGACGGTCACAACCGACGCCATGACCCGAATCGATCCTGGTGCCGGGCCGTGCATTGGAAGGCATGCCACCCGCGCCGAAACCCAGCAGCAAATCGCTGACGAGCGGAATGCCCGCCGATTTGAGCGCGCGTGCCGCGGCAATGATGCACGCGGCATGCCCCTTGGGATTCTGCGCTCCGAGTCCGATGACGTTGTCCGCCGTAACGATCGAGCGCGCCTGCATGTCGGGGGCGAAGTCCGCTCCCGCCCATGGCAGGTCTTCCCGAGGATCGTTGGAGGTAACAGTGTCGATGGGCGAATAGAGCAGGAGAGAGTTTCCCGGCGTCGAACCCTGGATCGATCCCAGTGCATTTGCCTGTCTATCATCCAGGGGCTGCACCGCGCCGCGTAAACCGTGGCGTGTCAGATGCTTCGCGATCTCTGCGGCCAGCAGCGCTTCCTCCCCGGTGGGGGAGGGGGTGTCGATGAGCATACGCAGGATCTCGACGATCGTGCTCTCGTCGATGCTCGCGCATGCTCGCTCGTAGTGCTGTTGCTGAATGCTCGAAAGAGGCATCTGGGCCGTCTGGGCAACCGGGCGCGTGTCAGGCGCGGCGGTGTTCTTCGAGGAACTGCAGTGAGAGCTCGTTGAAACGGTCGGCGTGCTCGTGCTGCGGCCAGTGTCCGCATGCCTTGAACAATTCGAGGCGCGAGCCCCTGATGTTCTGGTTCATTGCCGTGGCTTCAGGAACTCCGCCGAACGGGTTCTCGTGCCCCCACACGATCAGCGTCGGGGCCTTGATCCTGGCGAGATCCTCCGGGCGAAGCAGGTTGCGCTGCCGGATTTCCATCTCCTGCAGGCACAGGAGGTGATCGATGTTGGCGACGAAATCCGGCTTGTGATAGATGCGATGGCGAATATCGACCAGTTCGTCACTGACATTCTTGGGGTCATGCATCAGCAGGTGCAAGCGTTTGCGGGTCAGCTCGATATCGTCGGTCTGCACTGCTTTGCGGGTGCTTTCCTTGATGCGCGCCATCACTGCGGGGTCTGCCTTGGTGCCACCGGCTGCCACCAGCTGCAACGTCCAGACCCGATCGGGGTGATGGATTGCCAGCCACGCAGCAATCCAGCCGCCCAGGGATTCGCCGATGAAGTGCGCACGGGCGATTCCCTGCGCGTCCAGATACTTCAGGATGTGATCGCCGTAGATCGGAATCTCGTAGTCGTGGGTCGGCTTCGCCGTGAAGCCATGACCGAGGGCGTCGAGGGCGTGGCATTTGAATCCTGCGCGCACGTGAGGACCGATGTTGCGGCTGAATGCCTCCAGATGGCCGCTCGTGCCGTGAAGCATGATGACGTCCTCGCCATTGCCTGCGATCAGCGCCCGCGTCGAAATGCCGCCTGCGTCCACGAAGGACTGACAAAAAGGAAGCTCGGCCAGGTCGGTCCAGATGGTCATGAAAGTATCTCCAGAATTTCGTCAATGATTGGCTATCACCGAGACGGCCATGCCAGTCAGCCACTCAGGCATGGGTGAATATGCAAGCACTTCGCCCTTCCGGTAGCCGAGAGCGGCGGCCATGATCAACCAGGCGCGGACCTCTGCGGCACCGTTGCCGGCCGCAGCAATGAGCTCCTGATCCGACCATTCATCCGGCAGGCTGGCGAGCCGGCCTTCCCGCAGTTGGTCGAGAATGCGCAGGTCGAATTCCTCGTTCAGACGCGGCGGAAAATTCACCACGATGGATCGCCGCCGCTGTTCGAATTCCTGCCACCGGCCGCGGCCGAGGCGAAAGGATTCGGCCAGGAAGGCGTCATCGTCCGAGCGGGGTGCCCGCCAGTCTGGAAAGGGCAACTGATGGGACAGTCCGCCGGTGCCGATGACCGCAACACGGCCGACCTCCGAGGTCTCTTCAAGAATGCGGCCGAGGGCTTCACCGAAAGCCCTCGCACGCCGTAGCGAGGGGAGCGGTGGGGCAAAGCAATTGACGACGATAGGGACGATGCGGCAGTTGGTCGACTGCACCAGCCACTGGACCGCATGGCTGATTCCGTGATCGATTGTCAGCCGAGCCGAGAAAGCGACGTCGAAATCGCGCTTCAGCAACTCATCGCAGATCTGCTGCCCGAGCGCCGCATGCGATGGCAGATCTCCGGCGGGAGTGCCGTGTTCACCGGCTGAGACGATCTCGCCTACGCCCACCGTGAACGCCGGCATCATGTCCAACCAGAAGCCGCGGAAATGGTTCGATCCGATGATGACGACGGCGTCGGGTCTGGATTCGGCAAGCCGACGCGCCGCCTCATTCAGCCCGTCACGGAACCGGTGCGCTCGGTCGAGGTGGTCGACCTTGTGCCAGGCCGTGTTCATCAGCGTGGTATGTGACGCGCCGATTCCCAAAACGATTTTTGCCAAGAGCAAAACTCCCGAAGTGGTACAGGGTGAAGCGTCGTTGCGCAGGCCGCCCTGGAATCGATGGTTCGGACGGGCTCAGCGTTTCTGAGGAGGTGTCCCGATCCAGGTGCCCGTGCGCCGGGTCAGGATTCCGACCAGCCATCTCTTGATGATTCTGATCGGGTTCACGTCGGATCCAGCGGAGTGTCCGGCGGCGCGGCGGGTTCACGGAGCGGGTGATACTTCTTTTCCTCTTCCGCGCGCTGCGTAAACAACTTGCGCCACTCGATGATCGAAATATCCGGCCGATACAGCCGCTCGGGCGGTGCGTCGGTCTCGCTCACCATCCAATGATCCTGGCCGGAGAACTGGCCGTGGAACAGCCACCGGATCCCCAACAGGTATTTGAGGTAGAAGTACGCCTTGCTCAGGCCCGACTTGAACTGCACCATCACGCCGACGTAGCGCGTGCGCTTGGCGTCGATGGGAACGTAAAACTCGTAATGAATGAACTGGGGGTACGCGATCCTCAGCACGCCGGGCAACGACAGGGAGGCGAAGCCGGCGAAATTCTGGCTCTGGATGTAGGGATCATTTCTTTCCGAGCCTCCCACGTTGCCCAGAAAACGGCCCTGCGTCTGTCGTGGCATGAGCTTCCACCAGCGCTTGTTGGACCACGTGCCGACTCCCGGATATTCCGCTTCCCAATGGCGCTCGTCTTCGACGCGAAACAGCCAGCGCCCTACGCGCTCGATGTGAATCTTGTTCCACGTGGGCATCATCTTGAACAGGCGCCAGAGGCTGGTTCGATGCAAATACTTGGCGTGGCCCTCATCGAAGCCGTTCTCCGCGTAGAAGCGGTAGTTGCCGTCGCGCTCCTCGATGCGCCCACCGACCGCAAAATGCGGCGGGTCGACCAGTTCCTCCGGCAGTTGCTGCTCGAGGGGAGGCGGCTCGCGGTCACCGACGAAAACCCACACCAGCCCGATTCGTTCCTCGACGGCATACGTACGAACGGCGACCGCTCCGCACATCGGCGATTTGGGGCCATCGGTAATCACCGCCACCAGTTCGCCGTCGGTCAGGCGGTACGTCCAGCCATGGTAGGGGCAGCTGAGGGTCCCCGGAAACTCCACCGATCCCTGTGATAACCGCACTCCGCGGTGAGGACAGCGGTCATTCAGCGCATGAACCGTGCCCTTGTCCGAGCGCACCAGCACCAGATTCTTGCCGCACAGACGCAGCGCCTGTGGTTTCTCAGAGACCTGGTTGGACCAGGCAACCGGATACCAGAAATTCATCAGTCCTTCGGCCGCCG
>JBDTUL010000215.1:0-9487 GCA_040007735.1 Gammaproteobacteria bacterium
TGCGAGGGAGGTCCGGAGTGGAAACGAAATGTGTCATCCGCCGCAGTAGCAAGCTCCGCTTCACACTGAGCAATCTCCCGCAAACGCCGCACCGACGCCTCAGCGTCACCTGAAACCTCCGCACTCTGCGCCAACCCCAGATAAAGCTCGAAATGCCGCGCTTCCGACCTCTCGAGCGTCGAGTAAAAATCAGCCAGCGGCGAGGCAAGCTTCGGCGCGAGAAGCCCGAACCGCTCACACGAGCGAGCTTCAATGAGCGCCCCCACCAGCAGCACATCGAGCTTTCGCCCGGGCTCTGAAGTACGCATGACGGCGCGCAACCCCGCCGCATACCGCCCCGGCTTCATCCGGATGAACGGCACCTCGAGCGTTTCCATCATTCGCTGAACCTGTTCGAAGTGCCGCAGCTCTTCCCGCGCCAGCCGTGACAACGCACTCGTGAGCTTTCTATCCTCTGGATAGGCGAACAGCAGCGCCAGCGCAGTAGAAGCGGCTTTCTTCTCGCAGTTCGCGTGGTCGACGAGCAGCTCCTGCCAATGCGCGACCGCATGGTCGACCCATGCGGCAGGCGTCGGCGCCAGCAGGATTGTGTCCAGGGTAGTCATGTCATCGACGATCGGGGCGGACCGTGTCGCTGCCGCAGTACCGGCGCGACGCGCGCGAGCTCGCCGCCAAAGCAAGTCTTGCAGCAACGGCAGTCTCGCCGCCGAAGCGGTCAGGCACCTGGGGCGTCACGCCGCAAGCTCGGTAAACTTCAGCTCCCGTGCCACCGCACGAATGGCATCGGCCGCCGCGGCCGCGGACGGCACACGGTCTTCGATCTTCTTGGCGAGCAGCTTGTCCAGCAACGGCTGCAGGGCCGCGAGCGATTCCGGCAGCCGGGGAATGGGCGCCTTGCGATGCATGTAGATGATGGCCATCGGGTTCTCGGCCATATACGGTTTTTCCCGCACCAGCATCTCGAACAACATCACCCCGAGGCTGTACACATCGCTGCGCGCATCGATGGGCTCGCCGTGCCCCTGCTCCGGACTCATGTAGTGCGGGGTGCCGAAAATCATGCCGTGATCCGTGACCTCCATGGCCAGCGCCGCATCCTTCGCGAGCCCGAAATCGATGAGCGCGAGCGTGCCATCGTCCCGAAGCATCACGTTGCCGGGCTTCAGATCCCTATGAATGACCCCCGCGCGATGAATTCCATCCAGCGCCCGTGCAATCGCCATCGAAATGCTCAAAGCCTCGCGGGTTGAAAGCTGCGCCCGCATGCGCCGGCGCAAATCCCCGGCGCGAAAATATTCCATGACGAGATAGGCATGCTCGTCACTGACGCCGAGGTCGTACAGCCGCACCACGCTCGGGTGCCGAATGCGCTGGACGATTTCGTATTCCTGCAGGAAGCGCCGAAACGACTGATCCAGCTCGTTCTCGGTCTGCTGATCGCGCGCCACCTTCAGCACGACCAGCGTGCCCGCCTGCTCGCTCTCCGCAAGATAAAGCTCGGAGACCGGCCCGGCCGCAAGCCGCCGCACTCGGCGATAGCCGCGTATGAACGCCTCGCCAAAGCGCTGTGTTTCGCGCGCTTCGTCAGAGGTGCGCCACTCCGCGCGGGCCTGAACCTGCTTGCCCGCTGCGCTGGCCAGCGCCTCGAGCAGCTTCTCATGATCGATCTTTACGCGGCCGCAGACAGCATGTGCACCGAGGGCCAGCGCCTCGAGCGCTTCCTTGTCGTCACTGTGCTCGCTCAGGAAAATGATGGGCGCGAAGCGCGGGCGCGTCGCGAAATCCTTGAGCCAGTCGAGGCCCTTGCCGCCCGGCCAGCGATTCGTGAGCAGCACGGCGTCGTAACCCTGCGCGAGATATTCCGGCGCGGGTTTCTGATGAGCAACGGGACTCGACACGACGAGCTCCGCGTCGGGCCAGCGACACGTGAGGTGGTGCCGGATCAGCGCGCAGTAGCGCGCATCGTCTTCGATCATCAACAGCCGCATGGGCCAGGAACCTGTGGGTCTGGCGAAACCGCAGGATTACAGCACGCGCGAGGTCAGCGCGTCACGGGTTTGCACTAGGAGCCTGACCGAGCAATAGCCGTCTATTGCTCGGTCAGGCTCCTAGCTCGTCCGCCGCGTCGCGCGAAAGTTTCAGACCGATGACGAGGTCGCCCACATTCGTGCCTGTGGGGCCCGTGTGGATCAGGTCACCGGCCGCCGCCAATGCGGTTCCGGAATCGGCGGTTTGCAGGCTTTTCTGCACATCCAGCTCGGCGAGTGCGATGCGTGAACAGGTTTCACCGTCGACGAGCGCGCCGGCATCGTCCGTCACGCCATCCGTGCCGTCAGTTCCGGCCACCAGCAACAGCAGATTGTCGTGACCCGCGATGATTCGCGCGGCGACGAGCGCCAGATGTTGATTGCGCCCGCCCCGTCCAGGGTTTTCCGGCAAGTTGACGACCGATTCGCCGCCCCAGACGCGTACCTGATGAGTGTTCATGTGCAGCTCGTGCGCAAAGCGCACTGCGAGGCGATCGGCCAGGCCATCGAACGCCTGCGCGCCCTGCCACGTGCTGAGACCCAGAGCCTGCGCATGCGAGCACGCAGTGGCCACGGCCAAGTCGATTGAGGCAATCACGCGACGCTCGATGCGGTCGTCCTCCGCGCCACTCGGCCCCATGAGACCGGAGCCGATGACGGCGGGGTCGTGCCCGGGGACATCCGAAATGAACAGCGCCCTCGCGGGCCTGCCAGCGAGTTTCGCGGCAAGGCGCCCGCCTTTGATGCGGGATAGCTTCGCACGCTGCGCGTTCAACTCGCCGATAGCGAGGCCGCTCGCGAGCCCGCGCGCATTCAAAGCACTGAGCTGCGCGAAGGTGGCACCGGGCACCAGGGCTTCTGCCAGGCTCGACGCCCCGCCCGAAATCAGGAACAGCGGCTCGACCTCGGGCGGCAGCTCGGAAACCCACGACAGCAACCGCTCGCCTGCCGCGAGCGAGCGCTGATCCGGCATGGGATGCGAGCTCTCGAAGATTTCGACGTTGGGAAGCGCGTGCGCCTGGGGCGCCACGTGACCATCTTTCGTGATGAGTAAGGTGCGCTCGAGCGCGGGGCCCAGCGCGTCATGCGCGCCCAGGACCATGGCACTGGCAGCCTTGCCAACCGCCGCTGCCCACACTCTGCGGCCAGCCGGCGCGGTGCCGGGCGGCAGCACCAGTGCTTCACGCGTGCAGTGGCGCCCATCGACGCTTGCCAGAGCAACACGAAACAGATCCAACAGCATGCGCCGACGCGGATCGCTGCGAGCGGACGTCGGCTCAGTCGAAACGTTCTCCCGCACCGAGAGAGCGGTCTAGCGACCGACCACCTTCAATGGGCCGCGGCCTTCGCGGCGCTCGGACTTCGCTTTGTCCGACCGCTCGCTCTGCAGACGCGCGAGATACTCCGGCGTGACATCTCCGGTGACGTATTCGCCTGAGAAGCACGAAGTGTCGAACTCTCTCACCTGTGCATCGTC
This sequence comes from Gammaproteobacteria bacterium, assembly GCA_040007735.1. GTDB lineage: Bacteria > Pseudomonadota > Gammaproteobacteria > Steroidobacterales > Steroidobacteraceae > JADGHX01. The sequence goes on from JBDTUL010000215.1 coordinate 3,505, forward strand.
GTGCTGGCAGGCGGCGACCAGGTCTTGCAGATCCTGATACACCAGCCAGTCCGCGCCGATGAGCTTGGCCACTTCTTCGTCTGTGCGGCCCGCAGCAACCAACTCGCTGGCGGCCGGCATGTCGATGCCATACACATTGGGGAAGCGCACTGGCGGCGCGGCGGAAGCGAAGTAAACCTTCTTCGCGCCGGCTTCCCGCGCCAGGTCGATGATCTGCGCGGAAGTGGTGCCGCGGACGATGGAATCATCCACCAGCAGCACATTCTTGCCGCGGAATTCCAGGTCGATGGCGTTCAGCTTGCTGCGCACGGATTTCTCGCGCTGCTGCTGCCCCGGCATGATGAACGTGCGTCCGATGTACCGGTTCTTGATGAAGCCTTCGCGGTACTTCAGGCCGAGCTTCTGCGCCACCTGCAGCGCGCTGGTGCGGCTCGTATCCGGAATCGGGATGACGACGTCGATGTCGCTGATCGGGCGCTCGCGCTCGATCTTCTCAGCGAGCTTGTCGCCCATGCGCATGCGCGCGCGATAAACCGAAATGTTGTCGATGATGGAGTCGGGACGTGCGAAGTACACGTACTCGAAAATGCACGGGGCGTGCTTCACAGTGGCCACGAGCTGCTGCGAATGCAGGCGGCCCTGCTCGTCGATGAACACTGCCTCGCCGGGGCCGATGTCCCGCACGAACTTGAACGATAGCGCGGTGAGCGCCACGCTTTCGGAGGCCAGCATCCACTCCGGGCCCTTGTTCGTGTCGCGGCGACCAAGCACCAGCGGGCGAATGCCGTTCGGATCCCGGAACCCGAGCACCCCGTGACCGATGACCATGGCGACGACGGCATAGCCACCGCGGCAGCGGCGATACACCGCGTTGAGCGCGGCGAAAACGTCTGCCGGCGTCACGCGCGCGGTACCCACGCGCTGCAGCTCCGACGCGAACACGTTGAGCAGCACTTCGGAATCCGAGCTCGTATTCAGATGCCGCCGATCCTCACGAATGAGGACTTCGGCCAGCTCGCGGGCATTGGTGAGATTGCCGTTGTGGGCGAGCACCATGCCGTAAGGCGCGTTCACGTAGAACGGCTGCGCCTCGGAAATGCCATCGCACCCGGCGGTGGGGTAGCGCACGTGGCCGATGCCAACGTTGCCCCGCAGTTCGAGCATGTGGTGCTGCTGGAAGACATCGCGCACCAGGCCACTGCCCTTGCGCGTGCACAGCTCGCCTTCCACGGAAGTGGCGATGCCGGCAGCATCCTGGCCGCGATGCTGAAGAACCGTCAGCGCATCATAGAGCCGCTGGTTGGCAGGCCCGGTTCCGACGATTCCGACTATTCCGCACATGTCGCCTCCCGATTCACGGCCGGCTCGAGGCCGAGACGCGGTTGCTGTGTTCCGCCATCTGCTCGCCCACGATGGCGCGCAGCCCGTTGGCGATGCTCTCGCCGTAGGGTATGAGCTTCGAATGCTTCCACCAGGTTTCCGTTTCCAGGCGCACGAGCTGTCCGAGAATCACGAACACGCCCAGCAGCACGAAGCCGCGCAGCAACCCGAAGACGAAGCCGAGAAAACGATCGGTGCCGCTGAACAGGGACAGCCGCACGAAGTAGCCGAGCAGTGCCCCGATGCCCATGCCGATGAGCAGCACGATGAAGAACACGATGGCGCGCGCGGTCCACGTGCTGACCGGGGGCTTGGAGAGCAGGCCGCCGAGGTGCGGCTCCACCAGATCCGAGAAATGCCAGGCGAGGAAGATGGCGACGATGAGCGAGACGAGGGCGATGGCTTCGCGCAGGAACCCGCGCATTGCGCCCACAACAGCGGAAATCAGTACAGCGGCGATCACTAGATAGTCGGCTAGATTCATCGAAACCCGGCGTGCGATCGCGCGGTCTCTCGCGCGGCGCGAATTGTACAAGAGCCACTGGAGGGCTGCGCAGCCGACGCATACGAAATGCGCCAAATGGGGCGCAGATCAAGGGCCTGTGGACTGTGTCCCGTGAGGGAGCGTGGTTTACAGGGGCGCGACCGCGCCTGGGCGCCCGGCAGCGCGCAGCTTCGCACCCAGCGCCACGGCTGCCGCGCGATCCCCTTCAGGACCCACGCGCACGCGCCAGAGCCGCTTGCCTTTGCCAGAAGATTCACTGACGTTTGCTGCAAAACCTTTGCCTTTGAGCTCACGTGCGAGCCGCTCCGCATTGTCGCGGCTCGCGAAACTTCCCACCTGCACGACCCAGCCCTTGCCAGCGGGGGCGGCCACTTTCGCGCTGGGCGCTGGTTCCACCTTCGCTGAGCGTGACGGCGCAGGCGCCTTGGCGGTAACGACCGGCGGCGCCACGGGTGGTGGAGTCGGCTTCGCGACGCGCACCGGTGGCGGCGTCACTTCAGGCGTCGGAGGCTTCTCGCTCTCCGCCGCACTCGCATTCTCAACCTGGGCCGTGTCGCTTCCAGCGGCGTTGCGACTGTCGCCATCCGCGCTCTTGGCGTCTGGGCTCTCGGCACTCGCGACGACTGCTTGCTCAGCCTTCTTCATCTGCGAGGCCGGTACCGGTGTCTCCACCACAGGCGCTATCGGAGGCGCAGTGGTCACCTTGTGCGCGCCGTCGTCCGCGAGATCGATGGTGTACGAGCGCATCTGCTCGCCATCCACACTGGTGGTCGTGTAGGCGGGTAACCCGGAGTGGCCCGACCCCGTGAGCAGCTCTGGCACCAGTAACACCAGCAGCGCGACGAGAATGATGGCGCCCGTAAGCCTCTCTTTCACGCGAGTTTCCACCATGGGGGCCGACGGCTGGGAATCAAGAACACGGTGATTGTCTGCGGCTGGCGGTGGGGCCCGCCGGGGTGGGTCAGTATATCCGAAGCCATCGGAGCGCCGACCCTACGACGTGGAAGCCACCGCAGACGACGACACGGTCGCCGGGAACCGCCAGCTCGCGCGCCACTTCGCAGCCCGCCTCCGCAGAATCTGCGAGGCGGACGTCGGCGTTGTCGAGGGCCAGCCTGCGCGCGAGCTCCTCCGCGGGAAGTCCGCGGGGCTCCGCCACATTGCAGACGATCCATTGATCGATCAGTGGATGCAGAAGCCTGCCGATGGCGGGAATGTCCTTGTCGCCGAGAATGCCCACCACGGCAAGCGTGCGGCCGGAGCACGGGTGAGCTGCGAGATGCGAGGCGAACACGAGTGCCGCAGGCTCGTTGTGGGCTACATCGAGAATCCACTCGACAGGGCCCCGCACGATATGGAACCGGCCCGGAAGCTTCACGGAGCGAAGCGCGGTGCTCACTACTTGCGCATCCAGCTTCTTGCCCGTACCGAGTGCTTCCACCGCAGCGATTGCGGTGGAGGCATTCCTGTATTGAATGGCGCCATCGAGCGCCGATGCGGGCAGGCCCTCGAGCACGAGGCTCCCGCTCCGATAATTCCAGCTGTCCGCGTGCACTGCCCATCGGAAATCCGACTCCGCAGCGATCTTCCGGGCACCCAGCGCCTTGATGGCCTTGAACACGCTCGCAGGCAACTGAGGCGTACCCAGAACCGCAGGCCGGCCAGCGCGAAAGATGCCGGCCTTCTCCTTGCCGATGGCATCGAGCGTGTCGCCGAGCCAATCGCGGTGATCGAAGCCGATGGAGGTGACGACGCCGACATCCGCATCGATCATGTTGGCGGCATCGAGGCGCCCGCCGAGACCTACCTCCAGCACGACGACGTCGACGCGCCGCTCCGTAAAGATGAGAAGCGCAGCGAGCGCGCTGTACTCGAAGTAGGTGAGCGTGGTTTCGGCGCGCGCGGCTTCAATGCGGTCGAAGGCCGCAACCAGCTCCGCATCGCCGACCTCGGCGCCATCCACACAGATGCGCTCGTTGTAGCGGACCAGATGGGGAGACGTGAACACGCCCGTGGAAAAACCCAACGCGCGCAACAGCGCATCGCAGTGCGCGACCACCGAGCCCTTGCCGTTAGTGCCCGCCACGGTGATGACCGGACATCGCGCCTTCTCGATGCCCAGCGCGCGAGCTACGTGAGTGACGCGGGCGAGCCCGAGGTCGATGCTCTTCGGGTGCACCGACTGCTGCACCTCGAGCCACTCCTGAAGTCTCGTATCCGACAAGGTCTGGTCGCCTTCCAGCGGTTATCCAGGACAGCCCGCTTCGCCCGATTCCCGCCTTCGCGAGGCGGATCAGGCCGCAGCGGTGTTATTGGCCACAGCCGGCGGAGCCGGCGGAAGTTTCATGAGAATGCGCAGCGTCGAGGACACGCGCTCTCGCATGTCCCGCCGATCTACGATCATGTCCAGCGCGCCGTGCTCCAGCAGGAACTCACTGCGCTGGAAGCCTTCCGGCAACGTTTCGCGCACGGTCTGCTGGATGACGCGAGGCCCGGCAAAGCCGATGAGCGCACGCGGCTCCGCAAAATTCAGATCGCCCAACATTGCGAGGCTTGCGGACACGCCACCCGTGGTCGGATCGGTCATCACCGAAATGTAAGGCACATGCGCCTGCGCGAGCCGCGCGAGCGCCGCGCTGGTCTTCGCCATCTGCATGAGCGAGAACAATGCTTCCTGCATGCGCGCGCCGCCGGTGGCGGAGAAGCAGACGAGCGGGACGTGGTGCTCCACGCAGTGATCCACGCCGCGCTTGAAGCGTTCGCCGACCACCGACCCCATGGAGCCACCGAGGAAACGGAATTCGAACGCGGCGGCTACGAGGGGCAACCCATTCACCTTGCCCGCCTGCACGATCAACGCATCTTTCTCGCCGGTGGCCTTCTGCGCCTGGGCGAGCCGATCTTTGTAGCGCTTGCTGTCCCGAAAGCGCAGGGGATCCTCTGGCGTGATGTTCGCGCCGATCTCAACCACAGCCGTGTCGGGGTCGAGAAAGCCTTCGAGCCGTTCCCGCGCGCCGATACGCATGTGGTGGCTGCACTTCGGGCAAACGTAGAGGTTTCGCTCCAGCTCCGCGCGATACAGCACGGCATCGCAAGCCGGACACTTGATCCACAAGCCTTCCGGGACCGAGCGCGTGCGGCGCTCCGTCTTGATACGCGAAGGCATGATCTTTTCGAACCAGGACATCGTCAGATCCGTCGGCCAACCGGCGCGCCAAAAAGAGGCGCAATGATAGCGGAGCCGCGCGGTGGGGGCAGCCCAAACGCCACCGGGTAGTCGACGCTCCACAGGTAGAGCCCGTCTGGAGGGGCTGTAACGCCGCCCCGCGTACGGTCCCGACCCTCCAGCACCTCCCGGGCCCAGGTGGGGCTGCGGTCGCCCTGCCCGATGGCGATGAGCAGGCCGGCGATATTCCGAACCATGTGATGCAGGAAGGCGTTGGCCGTGACCTCGATGCAGATCCACTCACCGTCGCGCTCCACGCCGAGTCGCGTGAGCCTTCGGATCGGCGACTTTGCCTGACACTCGGACGAGCGGAACGCGCTGAAGTCGTGCTCACCGATGAGCGCCTGCGCGCCTTCTCGCATGAGCTCGTGATCGAGCGCGCGGTGTATGTGCGTCGCGCGCTTTTCCACGAGCGCCGAGCGCATGCCCCGATTGAAGATGAAGTAGCGGTAGGTGCGCGCCTCGGCCGAATAACGCGCGTGAAAGTGCGCTGGCGCCGGCATCACCCAGGACACACTGATATCGCGAGGAAGATTGCTGTTGCCGCCGAGCACCCAGCCGCGCATTGGCCTCAGCGCGTCGGAGTCGAAATGTGCGACCTGCTCGCGGGCGTGAACACCGGCGTCGGTGCGCCCGGCGCAGATGAGAACTACGGGTGAGTCGGCAACCTTGGAGAAAGCCTGCTCGGCGAGCTGCTGAACGCTGCGAGCGCCCCGCTGGGTTTGCCAGCCCGAGTACGCCGTGCCGTCGTACTCGAAGCCCACCGCGAACCGTGTCACTGGCCGTGGCCCTCTTGCGCGCTAGGAGCCTGTCCGAGTAATGGGCGCCGTAGCGAGGGCGTCCCTCATGGGGCAGCTTGGCGCGATCGTTTC
>JBDTUL010000216.1:0-9487 GCA_040007735.1 Gammaproteobacteria bacterium
TGGCGCCGTCGCGCGTGCCCACGGTGAGCGCGCCGTTCATCATGAACTTCATGTTACTGGTGCCGCTGGCTTCAAACCCGGCTGTTGAGATCTGCTCGGATAGATCCGTTGCCGGGATCAGCCGCTCGGCGAGACTCACGTTGTAGTCGGCCAGGAATACCACGCGAATGCGCCCGCGCGTCGCCGGCTCCGCTTCCACGCGTTCGGACACACTGTTGATCAGTTTGATGATGAGCTTCGCCAAGCGGTAAGCCGGCGCAGCCTTCCCTGCGAAGAAGAAGGTGCGCGAGGGCATCTCGAGGTTCGGGTTACTGCGCAGCCGGTTGTAGAGCACTACGATGTGCAGCACGTTGAGCAGCTGCCGCTTGTATTCGTGAATGCGCTTGATCTGGCTGTCGAAGATGCTGTCAGGGTCCACCACCTGGCCGGTGGCGGTGCGCAGCCAATCCACGAAGCGCAGCTTGGCCTCGCGCTTGGTCTTGAGGAACTGCTGCTGCACGCCCGAATCGTCCGCCGAGTGAGTGAGTGCACGCAGCTGCGACAGGTCGGTGACCCAGCGGTCGCCGATGAGGTGCGTAATGAGGTTCGCAAGCGGCGGATTCGACATCAGCAACCAGCGCCGTGGCGTCACCCCGTTGGTCTTGTTGTTGAATCGGTTCGGGAACATTTCCGCGAAGTCGGGCAGCAGGCGCGATCGAATCAGATCCGAATGAATCTGCGCGACCCCGTTGGTGCTGTGAGTGCCCACTACGGCGAGGTGAGCCATGCGCACCTTGCGCGTGCTGCCTTCCTCGATGAGGCTCATGCGCCGCAGGCGGTCGTTGTCGTTCGGAAAGCGTGTCCGGACGTCATCCAGGAAACGCCGGTTGATCTCGTAGACGATCTCGAGGTGCCGCGGGATCAGCAAGGCGAACAGATCCACGGGCCACTTTTCGAGGGCTTCGGGCAGCAGCGTGTGATTCGTATACGCCAGCGTTCGAACCGTGAGGCTCCACGCTTCATCCCAACCCAGGTTCTTGTGATCCATCAACACCCGCATCAGCTCGGCGACGGACAGAGACGGGTGCGTGTCGTTCAGCTGGATGGCCACGTGGTCCGGCAGGTTCGACCAGTTGCCCGGATTGTTCTTCTCATAGCGGGAAATAATGTCCTGCAGCGTGCAGCTGACCAGGAAGTACTGCTGCAGGAAGCGCAGCGTGCGGCCGGCAACGGTGGAATCGTCGGGATACAGAACTCGCGTGAGCGATTCGGCGGCCACGTTGCCGATGACGGCGCCCACGAAATCGCCATGCGAGAACTCTGAGAAATTGAAATGTTCGGGAGCGACAGCGGCCCACAGCCGCAACGTGTTCACACACTTCGCGCCGTAACCGACGACCGGCCGGTCGTAGGCGACGCCCAGAACGCTGGAAGGGCGGTTGGGAATGATAGTGATGGCCGAGCCGCGCAACTCGAAACTGGCTTGCAGCGGAACCGAGTACACCTTGCCCGGGCGCACGATTTCAAACGGGTCGGGCCGCCGCAGCCAGTTGTCCGGCTGCTCCACCTGGTAACCATCGCGAATCGCCTGGCGAAAGATTCCGTATTCGTAACGCAGGCCGTAGCCCATGGCCGAATACTGCATGGTGGCGAGTGACTCGATGAAGCAAGCGGCGAGGCGACCAAGCCCGCCGTTGCCGAGCCCCGCGTCCGGCTCCTGGTCCAGTATTTCCGAGAGGCTCCAGCCCTCGTGGCGTAGTGCTCGCTCGATGACCGGATGGGCGGCCATGTTTACGATGTTGTTGTTCAGCGTGCGGCCGATCAGAAATTCCAGCGAGAGATAGTAGAGACGCTTCGGGTTGTCGCGTTCGCGCGCGTGGCGCGTCTTCACCCAGCGGTGGGCGATCATGTCGCGGCTGAAACGGGCCAGCGCTTCGAACCGTTGCCGCGCCGGGGCCAGCTGGGGCTCGAGAATGTGCTCGCAGAGCAGGTAGCGATCGGTCCATACGGCTTCCTTGCCGTTCGCCAGCCCCAGACGTTGCAGCCGGCGCTCGAGCGCGGCGTGGATCACCTCAGGGCTATCGGCAGGGTCCTGCATGACTGATCCTAGATAGGTTCGAGATTACACGGCGGTGTCAGGCGCCAGCGTGGCGGACTCAGGGCGATAATAGGCTTCCCGGCACGGGCCGCGTGTGCTGTTCGTCGCGTCTGCGACGTGGTAAATGAGGTCGATGTTCCGTAGTTCAGTTTTTCCGGCATCGGCTCTTGGCGTAGTCATTCTGCTGGCCGGCTGCGCGAGTTCGCCGCGCGGCCGTGTGCCGGCCATCGATCCCGATGTCGCGCGGGCTGACATCGAGAGATTGCTTCCTGCCAAGATCGGCAATCGATCGGGCTGGGCGGTCGATATCTTCGCGGCGTTCGAAGCGCTGAAACTGGAGCCGACCGCCGCGAACACCTGCGCAGTCGTCGCGGTCACCGAGCAGGAGTCCACGTTTCAAGCGAACCCGACGGTGCCGGGCCTTCCGGGCATCGCGCGCAAGGAAATAGAAGCGCGGGCGGCGAGTCACAACATCCCGAAGCTGCTGGTCGATGCCGCGCTGGCCGTGCGCTCGCCGGACGGCAACAGCTACAGCGCACGGCTCGACAACGCCAGAACCGAAAAAGCCCTCAGCGATCTCTATGAGGACTTCATCAGCATGGTGCCGCTGGGCGGGCGCCTGTTTGCCAATTTGAATCCGGTGCACACGGGTGGGCCGATGCAGGTGAGCATCGCGTACGCGGAACAACACGCAGCGTCGAAGCGCTATCCGTATCCGGTCCAGAACAACATTCGCGGTGAGGTGTTCACGAGACGCGGCGGCATGTATTTCGGCATCGCGCACCTGCTCGACTACCCGGCAACGTACGACGACATGTTGTTTCGCTTTGCCGACTACAACGCCGGTCACTACTCGAGCCGCAATGTTGCCTTCCAGAGCGCGGCCAATCTCGTCGCCAGGACGACGCTCGCTCTCGACGGGGACCTGCTTCGCTTTGGCAGCGGCGCCGACGAGCCGAGCCAGACGGAACTCGCGGTGCGAAAGGTGCGCGACCGTCTCGACCTGAGCGACGCGCAGATTCGCTCTGACCTCGAGCATGGTGAGGAGGAAGGGTTCGGGGAAACGCGGCTGTATTCGCGGATGTTCGCGCTCGCAGACAAGGCGCGTGGGCGCCCGGTGCCGCGCGCCATGGTGCCGCGAATTCGGCTGCAGAGCCCGAAGATCACGCGCAAACTGACCACGGACTGGTTCGCGCATCGCGTGGACGAGCGCTACAAACTCTGTCTCTCGCGGGGCCCGTCATGATTCTGCCGAGCGTCAACGTCATCGGACTGGTGTTCGGGCTGTCCGAGGCCGGGTTGAGCCTCTTCAAGCGCTCGGGTCAGCGAGATTCGAAGTCCGATGCGGGCTCGCTGCGCCTGTTGTGGGTCGGCATTCTTCTGAGTCTTGCGCTGGCCTGGACACTGCGCTCGAAGGTCCCCGCGGCGGCAATTCCCTCAGCCGAGCAGGTGTACATCGTCGGGTTTGCCCTGTTCATAGTCGGCGCACTGCTGCGGTGGTATTCCATCTACTACCTGGGCCGCTTTTTCACCGTGGACGTTCGCGTCGGCAGCGATCATCGTGTCATCGATACCGGCCCGTATCGCTGGATCAGGCACCCGAGCTACACCGGCGTTCTGCTGGAATTCCTGGGCCTCGCGCTGTGCCTCGGCAACTGGCTCTCCCTCGCAGCGGTGATGATTCCCGTGATCGCCGTGTTCTCGTACCGCATACGAGTGGAAGAGCGCGTGCTGGCCGAAGGGCTGGGCGGCAGCTACGACGCGTATCGCCAGCGCACGAAGAAGCTGATCCCCTTCGTATACTGAGAATCGTGGGAGCTGTCTGACTAATATTCACCGTAGCGGCCGCAGTAGGTGCATACCAGTCAGACAGGCTCCTAAGCGCGGGGAGCGGCACCCGTGATCACGTTCAGCAGTTCCTGCGACACGCGCTCGTCGATTTCCGCCGCGCGTTGCAGATGCACGGGGTAGCGCACCTGAGCCTCCACGCTGGTGGCTGAGAACCGCAGCTGCACGTGCGGCTGCACGTCGCCACCTGAAGTCGACGACGTGGTCTTCTGCATTTCCTTCGTCTGGCGGGCGAAGTCTTCGCGATAGTCCTTCAGCACATCGTTTGCGGCGGCAATCAGTTTCTCTTTCACGGCTGTGTAGTCGCTGCCGGCCGGCAGCGTCAACGTCATCTCGTGCCAGGCGATGTTCACTCCGGGAATCTGCTTGAAGATGCCGCCTGAGGTCTGGAACACGATCGAATTGGCGAAGGCGACCACGCGACCGGTGGGGCCGAGCGGGCCCTGGCCGCTCATCTCCATCAGGTGCAGCCTCACGAGGCCGAGCTCGATCACTTCGCCGGTGACCGTGCCGATCTGGATGCGATCGCCGATGCGAATGCCATATTTCCCGATCAGGAAGAAGTAGCCGACGATCGAGACGAGCACGCTCTGCATGGCCACCGCGAGACCGGCGGTAATCAAACCGGCGAACGTGGCCAGCGAACCTACTTCAGTCGCGAACGTGAAGCCGATGATGGCCACCACCAGCGACCATAGAACAATCTTCCGGACCAGCAGGAACTGGTACCGGCGGCGCGGCTCCTGCACGTAGCGGAACACGGCCCGCTGCCAGAGATTGCCGGCTGCAAAAACCACGAACAGCATGGCCGCCAGAACCGCTACGCGAAGTGCAAGGGCTTTCAGCGCGCTGACATACTGAGTCTTGATGGCGTCGCGCCAGTTGCTGAGATTGTGGCGATACTGCTGAAGCAGCACGCCTTCCTTGCTCAACGGAATCAGGATGTCCGAGGTCTGCTTGAAGAGCCAGGCGAGGGTGTCGAACTGATCGCGCGTCCCCTTCAACGTGGTGCTGTTGGCGGTATCGGCGTGCTGAGCCAGCGCATCGCCCCGAGCCGATAACGCTTTCAACTGCTGCAGCGGCCTCACGCGAATCTGAGTGAACGTGTCTTGAAGCGCCGCCGTTCGCTTGTCGATGGCGTCGATGGTGTTGATCTTGGCGGACAACCGCAACACGTTAGAGGCGAGGTCCCATATCCCCATGCGGCTCGGCGAGTTGTCGGTCGCGGAACTCAGCAACGGTGCGGAGGACGTGTTGCCGGCACTGGAACCCGACCCTGCCGCCGCGGGCGTTGCAGTCGCGAGGCCCGCCGACGGAATCGATACGGCGATCGCATCGATATGCGATTTCAACGCGCTGGCGCCCGAACCGTTCGCATCGCTCTGGCTCGCGAACTGCGACATGGTGTCGAGCAGGTTGCGTCTCGCATTCACCAGATCGAGCTCGCCCTGCAGCTCTGAGACCTTGGCTTGCAACGGGCTCTTCTGCTCTTTCGTCGCGGCGGCAAGCTGGCGCTGGTTCGATTCCATCTCCGCCTGGATGGAGGCGCGCTGCGCGTCGAGCTGACTGCGCGCCTTGCCCAGCGCTTGCGGCGTGACGGCGGCGTCTGCCACGGGCTCGGCCGCCGCCTCCGCCTCGCTGCTCAGCAATTCGGCGTTGGCCCGGGCGATTTCGAACGCCAGCGCGATGACTTTGTCGGCCGTTTGCCGGTTCGCGTACAGGATCAGCAGGTCGCTCGGCTGATTGGCCGACTGCTGCTGGGCGCCCAGCGTGCGATACCAGTCGACGGTTTCGTCCAGGATCTGGACAACCTGCTCGCCCGTCATGACGGCGCGGGAATTGTCGGCTGGCGTGGACGCTGCTTCTGCGGCGGCGGCAGACGTTGCCGGTGCGGAAGGCGGAGGTGAGGGCGCATCGGCCGCGGCGGCCGCATTCAAAACAGTGCTGAATACGAGCGTGGCGGCGAGTTTAAGGCGGATTTGCATGCGCGAATCGTACCCGAACTTTGTCGGCTCCATGCCGGGGCACCCTCGGCTTGGTGTATGGCGCGCCGGCGCGGATGTCTGGAGCGCCAGCGCCGATATATATTGCGCATCGCTTGCGCCAAGGGCTCTCTCCCAGCCGCCCGGCGATTGAGGGCTCCTCAGAGCGGCGTCGAATCAAGAGCCCTCAGTCGCCGGGCCGCTGAGAAGGCGTCTTTATTGTGCGACTGATCCGAACTTAGATCCGAATCTCGATCCGAACTTCGAGGTGATTTGCATGGAGCTTGCGGCTTACCTGGATCGCATCCGTTTCAAGGGCCCGGTGCGGCCCGACCTCATCACCCTGAAGGCATTGCATCGAGCCCATCAGTACGCGGTTCCGTTCGAGAATCTCGACGTGCAGCTCGGTCGGCCGGTCGCGCTAGACATCGAGTCTTGCTACTCAAAGATCGTGACGCGTCGGCGTGGTGGCTGGTGCTATGAAATGAACGGCGTGATGGGCTGGGCCCTGCGCGAAATCGGTTTCGACGTCACGCGACTGAGCGGCGGCGTCCGGAGAGAGCAGATGGGCGATGGGCAGCTTGGAACTCATTTATGTTTGCGGGTGCAGCTCGACCAGCCGTATCTCGTCGACGTTGGGTTCGGGGGCAGTCTCGCCGAGCCAATGCCGCTGCTGGCAGCAGAGCGCGAAGACTCACCCTATTGCCTCGGTTTGAGCCGGACGGACGACGGCTTCTGGCGCTTTTCCGAGAAGACCCACGACACGGCGCCTTTCAGCTTCGACTTTAGTCTCGGTGTAGCGGACGAAGCACTGTTCGCCAGCAAGTGTCGATCTCTCCAGGTCGATCCTGCTTCGCCGTTCGTCCAGAGCCTGGTGGCACAACGGCGCTTGGTCGATACGCACATTTCTTTGCGCGGCCGCGTGCTGAGGACCACTCATTCATCGCATGTAGATCAGGTGCTGCTTGAGTCCGCGGCCGAGCTGGTGGACACCCTTCTCAATCGTTTCGATCTAGACGTGCCGGAAAGCGCGACGCTGTGGCCCGCCGTCTGTGCGCGCCACGAGGCGATTTTTTCCGGGCATTCCTGAGGTCCAGCTTGTTGCCCCTGCGCAGCTGGCGTTAGTGTCTTGCGGGTTTGACATCTTGTGCGCCGTTTCACGTAATCCGGGCATAGATATAGAGTGATTTCACGCGAGACTTGTGCGTCACGCTGGTACGGTCTCACCTTGAGAGTGGAGCCTTTTTAATGATCCGTACGCTGATCATCGAAGATGACGTACCAGCAGCTGAGCTGACGATTCGCCAGCTCGAGTCCGCGGGGCTGGAACTCTCTTACGAGCGAGTTTCCACCGAAATGGACTTCAGGACTGCGCTGGCGCGTGCACCCGATCTCATCCTGTCCGATTCCAGTGTGCCGGGCTTGAACGGCATGACCGCGCTGTCCATTGCCACGTCCGCGGTCCCGGCGACTCCTTTCATCTTTGTGTCGGGCACGATCGTTGGCGAGGACGTGCAGAAGGCCCTCGCGGCCGGGGCGGCCGGTTACATCCCGAAGTTCGATCTCAGCCAATTGCCTGCGACAGTGCGTGCCGCCCTGGCGTCCACCGTGCCGCCGGCGCGCAGGGCTACCGATAAAGCGGAGCATGCCCAGCCCGCCGTCGATGTCTCGGGCGCTGCTGAACATTTGTTGAAGCGTCGTGCCGTGCTCGACCAGGCCCTGCGGCACCAGGATTCCTCGGCGATGGCGAACATCATGCGCCGGACACCGCCGAGCCCGGCGGCGCTGCTGATGATCCAGTCCACGGTCACCCGCGAGCGCTTCGCCAAACTCCTGCGTAACGCGAACATCGAGCTGGACGAAGCGGAAAACGCTGCCGGTGCGATCGCGAGCCTCGACGACCACATCCATGCCCTGATGTTCACGGATAGCCTCGATCTCGTGCGCGATGCACGCCAGCTGCCTGCCGGCGCCGCGACTCACATCATATTCATCGATCCCTCTGGCGAGCTGGGCACGGGAGACGCTTTGCGCGCCGGGGCGAACGATTGCATGCCGAGCGAAGCGCGCGGTGAGCAGTTCTGGGCGCATCTGACCATCGCCCGCCGCATCGTCGACCTCGCAGCGTCCCTGCAATTGGCGCTGACGGACAATCGCATTCTCTCCACCATCGACGAGCTCACCCGATGCGGCAGCCGCCGCTTCTTCGAGCATCAGTTTCCGCGAGAGGTGCAACGTGCCGTTCGCTTGCGCCATCCTCTTGCGCTGGTGATGTGCGACATCGATCACTTCAAGACAATCAACGATCGCTACGGGCACCAGGTCGGCGACGAAGTGCTGCGAGAGTTCGCCAGCCGCATCACCAACGCGTTGCGCGTTCATGAAGACTGGGTGGCGCGCGTGGGCGGCGAGGAGTTCGCGGTGGTGTTGCCCGAAACCGCCAGCATAGAAGCGCTGGCGGTGGCCAAAAGGCTGTGCGAGCGAATCAGTACCACAGTGTTCGAGACGTCGCTGCAGCCGCTCAAAGTGACTGCCAGTTTCGGTGTGTGCACCCTCGATACCGTGCACTCCGAGCCGGGCGGCTTGCCTGCCGCGCTGATCAAGGCCGCCGATGCTGCGCTCTACGAAAGCAAACGCACCGGGCGCAATCGGGTTACGGCGTCAGGCCTCGTTGGCGCAGACGAAAAGCTTCGCCGGCGGAAGGTTGCGGCGCTCGACGCTGCGGCGGACAGAGCGAAAGGTACGCTGTAACACCGGCAGGACGCGGCTCGTGAACTGATACACGAGGAACTCGCCGCCTGGCTCGAGCGCGTCCCGGCTCTTGCCCACGATATCCGCCCGCACCGGCTCCGGCATGCTGCCGAGAGGAATGCCCGAAATGATGTACCCCGCCGGCGGCAAGCCGAGCCGCTGCAGAATCTGCTGAACATCCGCCGCCGACCCGTGCTCCACGTGCAGGCGCGGGTCCTGGAAAGACGCTTTCAGGAACCGCACGAAGTCGCGATTGGTCTCGATGACGACCAGGTGTGCGTCCCGATGCATGCGCTTCAGGATCTCGCCGGTGAACGTGCCGACGCCCGGCCCATATTCGACGATGACGCGCGCCCGCACCCAGTCGATGGGCTCGAGCATCTGGTTCACCAGGAACCTCGAGCTCGGAATGATCGAGCCGAGCATGTGCGGATGGCGGAGGAAGTTGCCCGCGAAGAGCAGCATTTCGACGGCCCGCGAGCGGGCGGTGCTGGGTATTTTCGAAGTCACTGGGGCGGATCGTAAGTCGCGGCGATGTCTGAATTGTGACGGCGGGGCGTTTGGCGGCAGCGATCAGGCCCCCGCCCGGCCTCCGGTTTAGCCGGCCGCTGCCCTCTGAACGGGCGTATGCTCAAAAGCATGCGCTGGGTCGCGCCTCATTTCGTTGCCTGTTCCATCCGCGCTGTTCAGAATGCCAGACCATGAGCACAGCAGTTGATAGTGGTAGTTTCGATCCGCCTGTCAGCAGTGCTCCGCCGGCCACGGAGCAGGTTCTAGCCGGAGAGCTGCACCCGCGCCGCCGAAAGCCGGGCCGGGTGGGTGAGGAAAT
>JBDTUL010000217.1:0-9435 GCA_040007735.1 Gammaproteobacteria bacterium
GGGACCCTCATTGCCTTCACGCGCCTTCGTCGGTTTCACCTTGAAATATCCGAGGATCACGACGAAGAACACCGGCACATAGATGATCGCCAGGAACGTCGAGGCGAGCATGCCGCCGATGACGCCTGTGCCGACAGCGTTCTGTGCCCCCGACCCCGCGCCCGAGGCGAGAGCAAGGGGCAGCACGCCAAACATGAACGCCAGTGAAGTCATGATGATCGGGCGCAGCCGCTGTCTCGCGGCGTTGATCACCGCCTCACTGAGACTTTGCCCGCGATCGAAATTTTCCTTGGCGAACTCCACGATCAGCACCGCGCTCTTCGCAGCGAGGCCTATGGTCGTGAGCAGGCCGACCTGAAAATAGGCGTCGTTCGACATTCCGCGGGCCATTGTCGCCAGCACCGCCCCGAGCACGCCCAGCGGCACCACCAGCAGCACCGACACCGGAATGGACCAGCTCTCATAAAGCGCCGCGAGACACAGGAACACGACGGCCAGCGAGATGGCATACAACGCTGGCGCCTGCGAGCCGGAAAGCCGCTCCTCGTAAGACAGGCCCGTCCATTCGAACCCGATGCCGGCCGGCAACTTGCCGATGAGCTCTTCCATGATTTTCATCGCTTCGCCGGAGCTGCGCCCGGGCGCCGCAGCTCCCTGGATCTGATACGACGGCACGCCGTTGAAACGCACCAGCTTTTCCGGACCGTAAGTCCACTCGCCTCTTGCGAACGAGGAGAACGGCACCATGCCGCCCTGCGCGTTGCGCACGTACCAGCGATTCAGATCATCCGGCTGCATGCGCGCGTTGCTCTCGCCCTGCACATACACACGCTTGACGCGGCCATGGTCTACGAAGTCGTTCACGTAGGTCGAGGCCCACGCGGTGGATAGAGTCTGGTTGATCTCGGTGACCGAAACACCCAGCGCACTCGCCTTCTCGCGATCGATATTGATTTTGAACTGGGGGGCATCTTCGACACCATTCGGCCGCACGCCTACCAATGCGGGATTTGAGCCAGCCTGCTGCAGCAGCTGATTGCGAGCGGCAAGGAAATCGTCGTGACTCAGGCCGCCGCGGTTCTGCAGCTGCAGGTCGAAACCCGAGGCGTTACCGAGCTCCATTACGGCGGGAGGCACGATCGCGATGATCATCGCCTGCTTCACCGAAGCGAAATACCCGCTCGCCCGCGCCGCGAGCGATGCCGCGCTTTGAGAGCTCTTTTTCCGCTCGCCCCACGGCTTCAGCTTGATGAACAGCAGGCCGGAATTCTGGCCCGTGCCGGCGAAATTGAAGCCCGCGACAGTGAGGACTGCTTCGACGGTATCGGATTCTTTCTCCAGGAAATACTTCTGCGCGGCATCGAGCGCTTCCCACGTGCGTTCCTTCGAAGCACCGGGCGGAGTCTGCACTTGCCCGTAGATGAAACCGGCATCTTCCGGTGGCAGGAACGATGTCGGGATTCGCACGAACAGCACGCCCATCACCAGAACGATGGCCAGGTAGATGAGCAGCATGCGCTTGGGCCGGGACACCGCCCCGTGCAACCCGCGCTCATACTTGTCGCGGCTGGTGTCGAACACGCGATTGAACCAGCCAAAGAAGCCGCGCCTCGCCACATGCCCACCCGGCGGCAGCGGCTTCAGCAGGGTCGCACAAAGAGCCGGCGTCAGGATCAGTGCGGTGAAGATCGAGAGCACCATCGCAGAAACCAGTGTTATCGAGAACTGCCGATAGATCACGCCGACGGAGCCACCGAAAAATGCCATCGGCACGAACACGGCCGCCAGTACCAGCGCGATGCCTACGAGCGCACCGGTAATCTGGTCCATGGACTTGCGCGTTGCCTCCCTAGGAGACAAATGCTCCTCCGCCATGACGCGCTCGACGTTTTCGACGACGACGATGGCGTCGTCCACGAGCAACCCGATGGCAAGCACCAAACCAAACATGGTCAGTGTATTGATCGAATACCCGAACGCGGCCAGCACACCGAATGTGCCGAGCAGCACCACCGGCACCGCGATGGTCGGAATGAGCGTCGCGCGCACTTTCTGCAGGAACAGGTACATCACCAGAAAGACGAGGAAGACAGCCTCGGCCAGCGTCTTCACCACTTCCTCGATAGAGGTGCGCACGTACGGTGTGGTGTCCAGCGGATAGACAACCTGCATGCCGGCGGGGAAGAACGGCGTGAGCCGATCGAGCGTGCGATGGATACCAGCGACGGTATCGAGGGCGTTGCGCCCGGCCGCAAGACGAATCGCCACGCCTGCCGCGGGCTTGCCGTCGTACTTGGTGTCGCGGATGTAGCTTTCGGAATTGAACGAGACGCGCGCGACATCGCCAATGCGAACCTGGGACCCATCCGGGTTCACGCGCAACAGGATGTCGCGAAACTGCTCGGGGGTCGACAAACGCGTGGGCCCGATGATGCTTGCCGTGATGGCCTGGCCAGGCGCGGCGGGCAAGCCACCGATCTGCCCCACGGACACCTGCACGTTCTGCGCGCGAATAGCGGCGACGATGTCGGAAGTGGCGATGCTGTACGTGCTTAGCTTCGCAGGGTCGAGCCAGATGCGCATTGCGTACTGGGAACCGAACATCTGCGTGTCGCCCACGCCTTCGGTGCGATTCAGCTGGTCGAGCACGTTGGTCGCAACGTAATCGGACAGGTCTTCATTCGTCATCGTGCCATTGTTCGAGACGAAACCCAGTACGACCAGAAAGTTGCGCTGAGGCTTGGTGACGCGCAGACCCTGCTGCTGCACTTCGGCCGGAATGAGCGGCGTGGCCAGCTGCAACTTGTTCTGCACCTGTACTTGCGCGGTGTCAGGGTTGGTACCCTGGGAGAAGGTCAGATTGATACTCGCCGTGCCGTCCGCGTTGCTCTCGGACGTGATGTAGTCGAGGTTGTCGATGGCGTTGAGCTGCTGCTCGATCACCTGCACCACGGTGTCCTGCACGGTCTGCGCGGAGGCGCCCGGATAGGTCACGGCGATGCCCACCTGCGGGGGCGCGATGCTGGGATATTGCATCACCGGCAAATTGATCATGGCCAGGGCGCCCGCCAGCATCATGATGATGGCAACCACCCATGCAAACACCGGTCGATCGATGAAGAATCGGGACAGCACGGCGCCCTCTCAGTGCCGCGCGGCTTCGGCGGTCACTGGCTCCTTTGGGGGAGCGGCCGGCTCCGCGGAGGCTTCCACCGCGCGCACTTCCTGGCCTGGGCGAGCCTTCTGTAGACCGTCGACGATCACGCGCTCGCCCGCCGCAAGACCCGCGGTGACGAGCCACTCGTTGTTGACGACATGATCCGCGCTGATTACGCGCGTGGCGACTTTGTTATCCGCGCCCACGACCAGCACCGTGGCTTCACCACGCTGGTTACGCGTGACACCGCGCTGAGGAACCATGAGCGCATCGCGCCGCTGCCCCTGAGGAAGCTGCGCGCGCACGAACATGCCCGGAAGCAACTCGCGGCGACTGTTCGGAAAGATGGCTCGCAACACCACCGTGCCGGTGCCGGGGTCGACGGACACTTCCGAAAACTGCAGCTTGCCGCGATCCCGGTACTCGCTTCCATCCTCGAGCGTCAGGACGACTTCCGCCTGGTTTGCGTCGTCCTTCTGCAGTACGCCGTCGGCAAGCTGCCGTTGTAACCGCAGCATCTGTGTACTGGACTGTGAAATGTCCACATAGATCGGGTCCAGCTGCTGAACGAGCGCAAGCGGCTGCGCCTGGCCCGCCGTGACCAGTGCCCCTTCGGTGACGAGCGCGCGGCCAATGCGCCCGGAAATCGGCGAAAGAACCTGCGTGTAGACGACGTTGATGCGGGCCGCATCCAACTGGGCGCGCGCAGCGGCCACATCGGCGTCCGCCTGCCCATGGTCCGCGATGGCGTTGTCGTAATCCTGCTTGCTCACCGAATTCTCGGCGATGAGAGACTTGTAGCGTTCTTCGAGCACCCGCGTGGACACGAGCTTCGCTTCGGCGCGTTTCAGCGCGGCTTCCGCGGAGCTGCGCGCCGCCCGATAAGTCGCCGAATCGATCTGCAACAACTGCTCGCCTGCCCGCACCTCCCCACCTTCGGTGAACAGCCGCTTCTGCACGATGCCCGACACCTGGGGCCGAACTTCCGCCACCCGAAAAGCCGTGGTACGCCCCGGCAGCGTGTCGGTGATGCTGACCGTGCGTGGCGTGAGTGTAACGACGGCGACCTCAGGGGCCTGGGCCGTGGCGCCCTTCTCTTGCTTGCCACAGGCGCTGGCGAGAACCGTGACGATTGAGACGACAAGGGCCAGCCTGGCTCGGGAATTCATGCTTTCAGTCTTCAACGTGAGGGGTGTCGTCAGCGGAACGGGAGCCGTTCGCCACCATGCGCCCGAGAAGCCGAGTCAGCATCGACACCTCCGCCGCCGCGAACCCCTGCAACTGCCGATCGAGCGCCTGCAGGGCAAGTGGCCGGATCTCGCGGGCCAGTTTTTTGCCCTTCGCCGTGAGCTCGAGGTGCACCACCCTGCGATCGGTGGCGCTGCGCTGGCGGCGAAGCAGATCTTTGGTTTCCAGCCGATCGAGCATGCGCGTCATCGAGCCGCAGTTGACCTGGCTTCCGCGGGCAAGCGCCGCCACCGTGTCGACCTTCTCGAAATAGATACGGGCCAACGGCTCCCACTGCATGGCCGTCAGGCCCAGCGGCTGCATGCGCTCGTCGATACCGTGCATCAGCGAGGCGAGCGTCTTCTTCAGGAGGCGGCCGACGTCGAGACGTGCCTCGACCGCTGCGTCGGGGGCTGGGGATTTGCGGGGGCTGGGACTCATGAATCGCGATCGAGCGGTGCGGGAGGTGCCAGAAACGATACTCCTTTGCCGTAGCAATGTTTGTCAAGGCAAGCATTTTCCGGGCGACACGGCTTCGTTGCACGTCGTGCAACCCAGATGCTTGGGCGAGGCTATTGCGCGGCGGCGAGCGTGCGTCCCGCTGCGCCGCGCTGGTATCCCGCTAGTGCCGCGCCAGTGTCCTGGCAATGTCCCACTAGTGCCGCGTCATCGTGTCGCGCGCCCGCTGCCGAATGAAATGCCGCAGCGATTCCAGATCGTCATCCGACAGGTCCGCGTACTTCGGCATGCCGCGCGCGAGGCGCGCGCCGTTCTTCACCACGTCACGAAACGCTTCGGCGCTCAATGGAATTGGCGAGGCGCGCAGGTCGGGTGCGTAGCTGCCTGCAATGAGCACAGCGCCGTGACAACCGACGCACATCTCGCGGAACGCCACACCGTTACCCGCCTGTGCGCGCTTCGGATCGATGAGGAACTTCGGATCGTCGATCGGCACGGCGAAGGATGGCGGTGGCTGCGGAGGGAACGGTGTCTTGCCGTCGAGTACGAACGTCAGTAACCGATGGACCTGAACGCCCATTCGCCAGCCGTATATAGCGGTCTTTCCGCCCGACACTCCCGCGCCTGCCCCGCCCCATCCGGCTACGACGGACACGTACTGCTTGCCGTCCACCTCATAGCTGATCGGTGCGCCGGCGATGCCGAAGTGCGCGTTGAACGTCCAAACCTGCTTGCCGGTGCGCGCGTCGTACGCATTGAAGTTGCCGTCGCCCATGCCTTCGAACACGAGATTGCCGGCCGTCGCCAACACGCCGCCGTTCGCGACGCCCGGCGTTTTCACGGACCACACCTCGCGGCGAGCGTTCGGATCCCATGCCCTCAGGCGTGTGCTGTCGCGATCCGGCAGATCCGCTGCCTTCTCGCCGTTGCGGGTGCCGCTGCCTGAGCGAATGGTCGGAATGTAGAGCAAGCCGGTTAGCGGGCTGAACGCCTGCGCGTGGACGGAATGCGCACCGGCCGCGCTCGGCACCACTTCCAGCTTACCGGCGCGCACGTCCGGGTTCTCGACCGGTGCACCGGTTTTGAGGTCGATGCGATCTGCCCAGGACGCGTACTCGATCTTGTCGGCGGAGATGAGCTTGCCGGTCTCACGATCAACCACATACATGAAGCCGTTCTTCGGCACCTGCATCAGCACTTTGCGCGGCTTGCCATCAATACGCAGCGTCGCCGTGGTGATGTCCATGTTGGCGTTGTAGTCCCACGAATTCTTCGGGTCCACCTGGTAGTGCCAGATGTATTCGCCCGTGTCGGCATTCAGTGCGACGATCGAAGAGAGGAACAGATTGTCGCCGCCGCCCGGACTGCGCTCCTTCCAATCGTGCGGCTGGCCGTTGCCCGTGCCGAGGTACACGCGATTCAGCTCGGGGTCGTATGTCATCGCGTTCCAGACGGTGCCGCCACCGCCCTTCTTCCACCATTCCCCCGTCCAGGTTTTCGCGGCCATATCCATGGCCTTGCTCTCGAAGCCCTTCGCCGGATCGCCGGGCACGATGTAGAAGCGCCAGCTCTGCTTGCCCGTCTCGGCATCGTAGGCCGTGACGTAACCGCGAATCGGCCCGTAGTCCGCCCCGCCCTGGCCGATGAGCACCTTGCCATTGAAGACGCGCGGCGCACCCGTGATGTTGGAGACATCGTCAGTGGGGAGGGTCTGCTGAACCCACAACTGCTTGCCGGTGTTCGCATCGAGCGCAATCAGGCGGCCGTCCAGCGTGGCGACGTAGATCTTGTTCTTCCAATACGCGATGCCGCGCGGCCCCCAGGAGAAAGGCAGCTTTTTGCCCCCGACCTTGTAGACCTCGGGGTCGAAGCGCCACAGGAGTTTCCCTGTGCGAGCGTCAACGGCGTGCACCCAACTCTGATCGACCGTGAAATAGACGACACCATCGACGGCGAGCGGCACCGTGAGCCCGTTGTGCACGTTCGGCAGATCCAGCGACGACACGAGGCCGAGCCGGCCGATGTTCTCAGTGGTGATCTGCTTTAGCGGGCTGTAGTGCTGCTCGCTGTACGTGCGACCGTACGAAAGCCAGTTCTTGCCATCGGATTCGTTGGCGATATCCTTCCCGTCATAGGCAGCAGCCACTTGCCAAACGGCCGCCAGCGCCATGCCGATCATGATGTGCCGCATGCATCCCCCCGCTAAAGTGCGCCGCATTATGCACGTTAGCTAGCGCCGCGCGGCCTGAAATCGAGGCAGGCGGCTCAGGGATTCCGCGGGGCGGACGGCTCTTCCCCCCAATCCTCCAGGGCGCGAATGGTGACGTAGGCATTGATCGCCTCCGCATCCCGACGATCGAGCTTGTCGGCGAAGCTCACCATTCCCTTGTCCTTGCGGAGACCGCCGAGCACGATGTCGTAGAACGTGGCCCGTGTCTCCGGCGTCATGTGGCGCAGATCCTTGAGGCCGCCGCGCACCTGAGTTCCATGGCACATCACGCAGTGCTGGCCGTAGAGTTGTTCGCCTCGGTGTAGCACCGCGTCTGTTGTCTTCACGCGCGGCGGCGGACTCAGAGGTGGGGCATCCGGAAGCGGCGGGAGGTGCGCCGATCCACCGAGCGCGAACACGAGCAGCCGAGCTGAGGACACGTGCAAACCTTTGCCCGACGCCATCTCGACGTGCGCGAGGCCGCCACCCCAGTCGGCATTCACGGCAATGTATTGCTCACCGTCCACTGCATAGCTGATCGGCCCGGCAATGGGCACCGTCTGCACCGGCATTTCCCATAGCATCTCGCCGTTGTCTGCCCGATGAATCGCAATGTTCCGGTCGATCGTTCCTTGCACGAGCAGGTTGCCTGCAGTCGTCAGCACGCCACCGCTTCCGCTGCGCGGGCGACCGATGCGCCAGGCTTCCTTTCGTGCAACCGGGTTCCACGCCACGAGCCATGAGTGGCTGTTCGCGGCGCCGTAGTCCGCAAACCTTTTGCGCACGTCGGAGTGACCCTCGTAGGTCACGCCCGTGCCACCGCCCGGCGCGTAGCTCGACGCAGAAGCAAATGTGCCGAACGACTGCACCACCGGAAAGTACACGAGGCCCGTTCGTGGACTGTAAGACATAGGGTTGAAGTTGTGCCCACCGCCCGGATGCGGCGCGAGCAGCACGGGGGTGTCACCGTACCGCGCATCAGGAAGTTCGACCGGGCGTCCGGTCTTCAGATCCACATGCGACGCCCACGTAGTGGGAATGAAGGCATCAGCCGACAACAGCTCGCCGGTACGGCGATCGAGCACATAGAAGAAACCGTTCTTCGGCGCCTGCATAAGAACCTGGCGCACCCGCCCGCGAATTTTGAGATCCGCGAGAATGATGTGCTGGGTCGCTGTGTTATCCCATTGTTCGCCCGGGGATTCCTGGTAGTGCCAGACGTACTCTCCCGTATCTGCCTTTACCGCGACGATGGATGCCAGGAATAGATTGTCGCCGCCGCCGGGGCTGCGGAATTTCTGCGCCCACGGCGAGCCGTTGCCGACTCCGATATAAACGAGCTTCAACTTAGGGTCGTAGACGATCGAATCCCACGCCGTGCCGCCGCCGCCGGCCTTCCACCATTCGCCGGTCCAGGTTTTCGCGGCACGCTCCATCGCTGCGTTCTCGAATCCTTTTGCCGGATCTCCCGGTACGGTGAAGAAGCGCCAGAGCTTGTGGCCTGTCTCAACGTCGTATGCCGTGACATAGCCGCGAACGCCAAGCTCCGCGCCGGAGTTTCCGATGAGAACCTTGCCGTCGAAAACACGCGGCGCGCCGGTCACCGTGTAGGGCCAGTCGCCCGGCACATCCAGAGTCTGTACGCTCCAGATCTGCTCGCCGGTCGACGCATTGAGCGCGATCAGGCGGCCATCGAGCGTTGCGATGATCAGCTTTCCTTTCCACGCGGCGAGCCCACGGCTCACGATGTCGCAGCAGGCCAGTCGCCCGATTGAGCGCGGCACCTGCGGATCGTGCGTCCATAACACGCGGCCCGTCTTTGCGTCATAGGCTGTAGTGATGTTCCATGCGCTGGTGTTGTAGAGCACGCCATCGATGACGAGAGGCGTGGCTTCTACACCTCGGAACGTGTCGAGCTCTGCGTACCAGGCCAGGCCCAGTTTGCCGACGTTTCTGTCGTTGATTTGTTTCAGAGGGCTGAAGCGCTGTTCGTCGTACGTGCGGCCCCAGCTCATCCAGTTTTCTGGCTCACGATTGACGGCGCGCATACGTGCGGTGTCGACGTCGGCTGCGCCGAATGCTGTGGTTGTACCCATCAGCAACACGGCGCAGATCTCAGAGGCCCTCAATCGCCGGGCGGCTGAGAGGGGTTTCTTTTTTTCTTCGGCTGAGAAGGAACGAAATATAACGCTCCTCACCGCAGCCAAGAGGGTTTTCTTTTCTTCAACGGCGAAGACGATTCTATTTCTCTTCTCTTCTGGCATAAATAAAAAACTCTCTTAGCCGCCCGGAGATTGAGGGCTCTTAAGGGGAATGGCGCTTCCTTAGGGGCTTGGCGCATGAACGGCACGGCACATCAGCGAGGGCTTGCTCGAAGAGGGGT
>JBDTUL010000218.1:0-9424 GCA_040007735.1 Gammaproteobacteria bacterium
GCCGCAGCGCTGCGGGAGGTGTGTCGTCCGTACATTCAGGTCGCCACGCCAGACGTCGCGGCCTGCATAGACCCCCTGGCGCTGCCGGACCTGGCCCCTCTCGCGCCCTCGCTCGTCGCCTCGCGGCCCGTGAAAGTGATGCACGCATCGCGGCAGGACATCGAGGTGCTGTTTCCCGTTGCCGGCATCGTGACGCCGGTGTTCGACACCCAGATTGCCGCCGCTCTCACGGGAATGCCCGCGCAGATCGGCTACGGCGAACTCGTGAAGCGTCTGCTGGGCACCGAGCTCGCCAAGTCTCATACGCGTACGGACTGGTCCCGGAGGCCGCTGTCGCCCGAGCAGGTGGAATACGCGCTGGATGACGTGCGGTATCTGCTGCCTTTGAAGTCCCAGTTGGAAGAGAAGCTGGATCGGCTGGGGCGGCTGGCGTGGCTCGGCGAGGAGCTTGCCGGGCTCGGGTCGGCGCAGGCGTTTACCGTGGACCCGGAGGAGGCCTGGCATCGGCTGAAGGGGCTGCGGGGGCTGGACCCGTCGCGCATTCGACTGGCGCGCGGGCTAGCGGCGTGGCGAGAGCGGCGGGCTATCGAGCGCAACCGGCCGCGCGGGTGGATCATCGACGACCTGGTTTTGCGCGAGATGGTGATGCGCGTGCCGCGCACGGTGGAGCAGCTGCAGACCGTGCCTGAAATGGCGCCTGGGCTCATCAAGCACTGCGCGGATGAGCTTCTGGCTATCGTAAATGGGGCCGAGGTGCCGGACCCCCCTCCTTCGATTCCGCTGAGGCCAAGGCCTTCGCCGGAGCAGACGGCGCTGGTGAAGAAGCTGGGGCTGCTGAATCAGACCATCGCGCAGGGGCTGGGGCTCAGCCCTGAAGTGCTCGCTACCCGGCGTGACATCGAGCAGCTGGCTGAAGGCGGGCGCGATGTGTCCGTGCTTCAAGGGTGGCGGCGCGCGGTGGTTGGCGAGCCCATGCTCGCGGCGCTTTAGCGCCGGGCGACCTTCTTTTTCGCGCGCTTTGCGGTTGGGCGGGCCTTGGCTTTGGCTCGCACCGGGGCGCGTTTTGCAGCCTTCTTTTTCGCCGCGGGGGCTGCGCGTCGCGCCGTTTTCACGGCGGATTTCTTTGCCACGGTCTTTTTTGCCACAGACTTCTTCGCTGCAGTCTTTTTCAGCGGCGTTTTCTTCGCGGCTTTCTTCGCTACGGACTTCAGCGCCGCTTTTTTGGGCGCTGACTTTTTCGCGGCGGCGGTTTTCGCGGCAGGTTTCTTTTTTACTACGCGACGGCGGCCTGTGCGGGCTGTGCTGGCGAGCGCCGTGGGGCGGTGCGCGGTGCGGCGACGGTGGCGGGCGGGCTGCGCACGGCGCGTAGCTGGGGCTATGCTCGCGGCGGGGGCGGCCGGCGTATGCAGCACCGAATTCAGGCGCGCGGTGACGTCATCCAGCTCGCCCTCGGCGTGGATGGATCGCAGCAGACCCTGCTGCGAGTAGAAATCGATGAGCGGGCGGGTTTTCTCGTCGTACACCTTGAGGCGTTCGGCGACGGCGGCTTCGTTGTCATCCGAGCGCTGCATGAGGCGATGCTCGTCGCCCGTCTTCGGGCAAGCCTCGCCGGCCACGACCGGTGAGGTGAACACGTTGAACACCTTGCCGCAGTCCTGGCAGGAGCGGCGGCCGGAAATGCGCTTGGTGAGCTCGGCGTAGTCCACCTCGAGCAGCACGACAGCTTCGAGCGGCTGCCCGGTGTCCTTGAGCATTTCGGCCAGCGCGCGCGCTTGAACCAGGGTGCGCGGGAAGCCATCGAGAATGTAGCCACGCTGCGCGTCGCCTTCGGCGAGACGCTCGCGAATCATGCCGAGCACGGTCTCGTCATCGACGAGATTGCCCGCATCCATGGCGGCCTTGGCGCGCACGCCCAGGGGCGTTCCGCTCTTCACGGCGGCACGCAGCAGGTCTCCCGTGGAGATCTGGGGAATGCCGTGACGCTCGGACAGGCGCTGAGATTGGGTGCCTTTGCCCGAGCCGGGCGCCCCCAGAAGGATGATTCGCATGGTGTGAGACCGGCCCCTGATAGATCGCGAAGCGGCGTCACGTTACCGGCGGCGTTCCGCAAGGTCAACGCTGCACGCCGGGCCGTCGCCGCTTCCGGCAGCGTTGCGTTATTCTCCCGCGCCACCCGAACCCACCCGCGCGAGCCAATGAAAAAGCCAGTCAGGAAGAATGCCTTCTATGCTCAATCCGGCGGTGTCACGGCCGTCATCAACGCCTCGGCGTGCGGGGTCATCGAAGCCGCGGCGCGTAATTCGAGGCACATCGGCAAGCTGTACGCGGGTAAGGACGGCATTGTCGGGGCGCTCACGGAGCAGCTCATCGACGTCAGCAAAGAGAGCCGCGCCACCATCAAAGGGCTGCGGCACACGCCTGCCGGGGCGTTTGGCTCGGCGCGCTTCAAGCTGAAGGGGCTCGACCAGAACCGCGCCGAATACGAGCGGCTCATCGAGGTCTTCCGCGCCCACAACATCGGCTATTTTTTCTACAACGGCGGCAACGACTCCATGGACACCGCAAACAAGGTGTCCCAGATCGGCGCGCAGCTCGGTTACCCCATCACGTGCGTTGGCGTGCCGAAAACGGTGGATAACGACCTGCCGTACACCGACTGCTGCCCGGGGTTCGGCTCCGTGGCTAAGTACATTGCTGTGTCCACGCGCGAGGCGGCGCTGGACGTGGCCTCCATGGCGCGCACGTCCACCAAAGTGTTCGTGCTCGAGGTGATGGGGCGCCATGCCGGCTGGATCGCCGCGGCCGGCGGCCTCGCGGGCCGCAAAGCCGGCGAAGCCCCGCACATCATCCTGTTTCCCGAGATCGCGTTCGACAAGGCCAAGTTTCTCGACAAGGTGAAGCAGAGCGTCAAGGACAACGGCTATTGCGTCGTCGTGGTGTCTGAAGGCGCGGCCTACGCGGACGGCAAGTTTCTCGCCGAAGCCGGCACCACAGATGCTTTTGGCCATGCCCAGCTCGGTGGCGTGGGCCCGGTGGTTGCGAACATGGTGCGGGAAGCGCACGGCTACAAATTCCACTGGGCGGTAGCGGACTACCTGCAGCGCGCCGGCCGGCACATCGCCTCGAAGGTGGACGTGGAGCAGGCCTACGCCGTGGGCAAGGCGGCCGTCGAGTTCGCCGTAAAGGGCATGAACGCGGTGATGCCGACTATCGTGCGCAAGTCTTCGAGCCCCTATCGCTGGACCATTGGCCATGTGCCGCTCGAGAAGGTGGCCAACCAGGAAAAGAAAGTGCCGCGCGAATTCGTGACCGAGGATGGCTTTGGCATCACGGCCGCCTGCCGCAAGTACCTGGAGCCGCTGATCGCGGGCGAGGACTACCCGCCCTATACGAAAGGCTTGCCGGATTACGTCAAGATCAAAGGCGTGCTGGTGAAACGGAAGCTCACGACCGAGTTCAAGGTCTGACCCCGGTTTTGCTAAAACCCCTGCAAAAATAGCCCGTGATATAGTGCGCCGCCTTTTGGCGGCCCGTAGAGGGCGGTTTAATTCGCGGGCTCGCCAGCTAGAACATCAACAACTCGATTTGGGGAGGATGAATCCCGATGGAAGCCAGCAACTGGCTGTGGCTCGCAATTGCGGCCGGCCTGATCGCCGTCGTGTACGGCGTCTTCTCGATGATGTCCATCTTGCGTTTGCCTGCAGGCAACGCGCGTATGCAGGAAATCGCCGCAGCCATTCAGGCGGGCGCCCAGGCCTACCTCAACCGGCAGTACTCCACGATCGCCATTGTCGGCGTCGTGTTGTTCCTGGCGCTCGGCTTCTTCATCAACTGGCCCACGGCAGGTGGGTTCGCTGTAGGGGCCATCTTCTCCGGCCTCACCGGCTACATCGGCATGAACATCTCGGTGCGCGCGAATGTGCGCACGGCTGAGGCGGCCCGCAACGGGTTGAATGCTGCACTGAAGGTGGCGTTCCGCGGTGGTGCCATCACCGGCATGCTGGTGGTTGGCCTCGGCCTCATCGGTGTCGCGGGCTACTTTGCAGCGCTCCGTGGAAGCATCGGCGACGAGAACGCGCTCCACGCACTCGTCGGCCTCGCCTTCGGCGGCTCGCTCATCTCCATCTTCGCGCGGCTCGGCGGCGGCATCTTCACCAAGGGTGCGGACGTCGGTGCGGACCTCGTCGGTAAAGTGGAAGCCGGCATCCCTGAGGACGATCCGCGTAACCCCGCGGTCATCGCCGACAACGTAGGTGACAACGTGGGCGACTGCGCGGGCATGGCAGCGGATCTCTTCGAGACCTACGCCGTCACCATCGTGGCCACCATGTTGCTGGGTGGGCTGCTGTTCGCCAACCAGGCCGATGGCGCTGCGTTCAACTCCATCATCTATCCGCTGGCGCTCGGTGCGGCATCGATCATCGGCTCCATCATCGGCACGTTCTTCGTGTCGACGAAGGAAGGCGGCAAGATCATGAACGCGCTCTACAAGGGCGTCATCGTGTCGGGCATCGTGTCCGCCATCGCGTTCTACTTCATCACCCAAGAGCTGATGCCGCAGATGGCGAGCGCAATGTTCGGTTGCACGCTCATCGGGCTCGGCCTCACGGCGGCGATGATCGTCATCACCGAGTACTACACCGCCACCGAGTACAGCCCGGTGCAGAAGGTAGCTGCAGCGTCGCAGACGGGCCATGCCACCAACATCATCGCGGGCCTCGGCGTCTCCATGAAGTCGACGGCGCTGCCGGTCATCGCGGTGTGCGTAGCCATCTGGGGTTCGTATGAACTCGGGCAGCAGCACGGCGTGGGCCTCTACGGCATCGCCATCGCTGCTACTGCCATGTTGTCGATGACGGGAATGATCGTGGCGCTCGACGCGTACGGCCCCATCACGGACAACGCGGGCGGCATCGCCGAGATGGCCGGTCTTCCGAAAGAGATTCGGAACATTACTGATCCGCTCGACGCTGTGGGCAACACCACCAAGGCTGTGACGAAGGGTTACGCCATTGGCTCGGCGGCACTCGCCGCATTGGTGCTGTTCGCGGACTACACGCACAACCTTGAAGCAGCCGGCAAGCTCGTCGACTTCTCGCTGTCGGATCCGGCAGTTATCATCGGCTTGTTCATCGGCGGTCTCGTGCCGTACCTCTTCGGCGCCATGGCGATGGAAGCTGTGGGTCGTGCAGCCGGTGCGGTGGTCACGGAAGTGCGTCGTCAGTTCCGCGAGATCAAGGGCATCATGGAAGGCACGGCGAAGCCGGACTACTCGAAGGCGGTAGACCTGCTCACGCGCGCGGCCATCCGCGAGATGATCATTCCGTCGCTGCTGCCGATCCTGGTGCCGATCGTCCTGGTGGTCTTGATGAACCTGGCGATGGGTCCGGGTGCGGGCGTGAAGGCGCTGGGCGGCCTGCTCATCGGCACTATCGTCACCGGCATCTTCGTTGCCATCTCGATGACCACCGGCGGTGGCGCTTGGGATAACGCGAAGAAGTACATCGAGGAAGGCAACTTCGGTGGCAAGGGGTCAGATGCGCACAAGGCCGCCGTTACCGGCGACACCGTCGGCGACCCCTACAAGGACACTGCGGGTCCGGCGATCAATCCGCTGATCAAGATCATCAACATCGTGGCGCTGCTGCTGGTGCCGCTGCTCTGAGTTGAGTGGAGTGCGCACCCTCAATGGGTGCGCCTCCCTTGATCTGCTTCGGCTGGCCATCAGCTCGAACAGGACTTGGGCCACGCCTCCGATCTGGCTGAGGCTTGCAGTCAAGGTTCCGCTGCTTTTCGGCGGCGGAACCCTTTCCCCCTCTCATCCATTGATACTCCACACACCCCTGCGGAGGCTGCAATGGATAAAGACAGAGTTGAAGGCGCGGCGCGTAATATTGGCGGCAAGCTTAAGGAAGCGGCCGGCAAGGTCACCGGCGACGAGAAGCTGAAACGCGAAGGCCAGGCTGACCAGGTCAGCGGCAAGGTTCAGAACATTGTCGGCGGCGTGAAAGACAAGCTGCGCGACGAAGACGACAAGCACTGAGGCTTTTTATAGCTGCGGTTTGAATATAACTGCGGCTTGAATCGGAAACGGGTGTGCTTCCTGGCGGAGTGCGCCCGTTTTCCGTTTTATGGGTCCCGATCAGTGAAATTTTCGGGTCTGATGAGCCCAAAATAAACAGGGTTCGAGCCGCCCGGCGATTGAGGGCTCTTTGAGGCCGCGCAGGCGTCGCGGTACTACGCCCTCCCCCCTCGCGACTCAACCAACACCGCACTCACCAATTGATTGAGCCGCTCACAATACCGAGCCACCGGCTCCAGGGCAGCACCGCCCTGCTTCCTATTCAGCGCGGCACTAATCTCATTCAGCCGCCTTTCAATCCGCTCATCCACGACAATCCGCCGCGTCAGAACCGCACTTACGCAGGCCGTGATTTCAGCATCGAGCTCGCGGGCATCGGTCCCCGCGATCTCCACACCTGCCATCTCGGTGGGACAACCTGCTGCCAGATGTTCGCGCCACAAGCGACATAGCTGCATACGCGGGGCCTCGATTGGTATGGGCCGATTGTTATTCTTCGAGGCGCTTCTTACCACGGCGCCACGCCGTGCGCACCCTGCCTTCGACACGCGACGTCCAAAGCCAACCGGGCAACCTGCTGCCGCGGATTGCGGCGCAAATCCCACGCCCATTTCGCTTGCATCCTAAGTCGCTGATTCTGCGTAATCACACCGTGGGGCGGTCTGTTGCTTTTTCCGGCCAACACGGCGGCCCGCGCATGACAGAGTTGAGCCTTTACGAATTTGCCTCAGACTGCGTCGGGTCCTAAGCCTCTTAACCCTCTTGAAGGAGATTTCTGGATGACAACGAAGACTGCACTCCTCGCCGCGGCGATCGGCGGACTGGTCGCTTTCGCGGGCCCCGCCTTCTCGGCCGACGATGCCAAAGCCGGCGCCACCGAGAAATGCTTCGGCGTATCGAAGGCCGGCAAGAACGATTGCGCCACCGCGGCGCACTCGTGCCAGGGCGAGAGCAAGAAGGACGCCGATTCTAAGGAATGGGTGAAGCTGCCCAAGGGCACGTGCGAGCGCATCGTCGGCGGCACGACTTCCGCGGCGAAGTAACGATCGCGCATCCCTCGTGATCGCTGGCGCGCCCCTCACTCGCGAAGTTGACTCCGGCCGCGGCGCTTGCGCGCCGCTGCGGGGAGAGGACGTGGGTGAGGGGTTACGCGCTGGCGGCCGGCGGGGTGTTGGTATCGAACGGCACGCTGAAGTTGAGCCAGGCGTTGGTGTCGAGCCGCCTGAGGGGGTTGGGCCGCTTGCCGGCATTGGGCTGCGCGCCATACATCACGAAGAGATTCTGGCCAATCGACCTGCGGTCGGCTGGCTCGAGGCGCACAGCGAAAATTACTTCGCTCGCGGCGGCTCGCATTCGCGCGTGCTCGCGAAGGTGCGCGCCGTTTATGCATTGAGCCTGCATGGGGTCGGGCTTTCGCTTGGCTCAACCGACCCGATCGATCT
Source organism: Gammaproteobacteria bacterium (assembly GCA_040007735.1). Classification (GTDB taxonomy): domain Bacteria; phylum Pseudomonadota; class Gammaproteobacteria; order Steroidobacterales; family Steroidobacteraceae; genus JADGHX01. The sequence continues at coordinate 7,525 of JBDTUL010000218.1, forward strand.
CACGCATCTCGCTGAGGTCGGGCGACTCGTGAGCGAGCTGCAACCTCTGCTCGTATCCGAGCATCTGTCGTGGGGCTCCGTCGGCGGGCGTTTCACGAACGATTTGCTTCCCTTGCCCTATACCGAGGAAGCGCTAAGCCATATGACGGCGCGTGTCGGCCAGGTGCAGGATTTTCTCGGGCGGCAGATGCTCATCGAGAACGTATCGAGCTATCTGCAATTCTCTTGCTCTCAGATTCCAGAGTGGGAGTTTCTGGCTGCGCTCGCGCAGCGCTCGGGGTGCGGGCTGCTGCTGGACGTCAACAACGTATACGTCAATGCGATGAACCATGGCTTCGATGCTCTCGAGTATCTCAAACATATTCCTGCGCACGCCGTTCGCGAGATGCATCTCGCGGGGCACAGCATTCGGCGTTTTGGTGAGCGCGCGGTGCTCATCGATACGCACGACGGGCCGGTCTGCGATGCGGTGTGGGATCTTTACAGAGTTGCTCTCGAGCGCTTCGGGCCCGTACCCACGCTCATCGAATGGGACTCGCAGATTCCCGCGCTCAGCGTGCTGGCCGGCGAAGCGCGCAAAGCAGAACAGATGATGGAGAGACACCGTGCTCGTGCTGCGTGATCTGCAGATGCGGTTTGCGGAGGCGTTGTTTGAAGGGCAGGCGGAATCGCACACTGCCCTGACCGCGAATTCACTCATCGACGCGCACATCGACGCGAACGGCATCGATGTAGCCGAGCGGCTCGGTATCTATCGCAACAACTTGCACGAGGGCTTCATCAAGGCGCTGGCGCTGGGATTCCCGGTGATCGAGCGACTCGTGGGCACCGACTACTTCCGCCAACTCGCGGTCGACTTTCAGCGTGCGCATCCTTCGCGCGCCGGCAATCTTCATCATATCGGTGCGCCGCTTGCGCAGTTCCTGCGGCTGAGGTTCGTCGGCGCCGAGCATGCTGAATACGCCTACCTCGCCGACGTGGCAGCACTCGAATGGGCACAAGAGTGCGCGCTGATCGCCGCTGACGCGCCGCCGATTTCCCCGGATTCGCTTCGTGCCATCTCACCGGAACGTTACGAATCCATCGTTTTTCAACTGCATACCGCCTGCGGGCTGGTCCGCTCTGAATTCCCGATCGTGCGCATCTGGCAGGCGAATCAGGCCGGTGCGGGTGCTAACGCCGGTGCCAAAGCCGCTGAGCAAGGTGGTGCGGGCGCCAACGCCAGCGCAAATGCGGATGACAAAGGTGGTGCGGATGGCGCCGCCGTTGGCCGTGGCGATGATCTCATCGACCTGCGAAGCGGCGGAGACAATGTGCTCGTAATGCGCGCGCCTGACGGCGTCGAGTTTCACCAACTCGCCGCGGGCGAGTACGCAGCTCTGCATGCCTTCGCGCAAGGCCTGAACCTCGGCGCCGCACTGGAAGCCGCGCAGGCCGCCGACGCAGAATTAGATCTCGGCGCAGCCCTCCGGCACTGGCTGAGCTTGGGCATTCTCACCGGCCTGGATCTGCCGGCCGCCGCTTCTTGAAGGACACAACCATGAACCTGCTCAGTGCGAGCGCGCACTCATGAACTTCCTGCTCAAGCTAACCGCTCTCCACGCCGCGCTCGGCCGGCTGCTCGACCAGTTTCAACCGCTCGCCCTCCTGGCAGCACGAATTTACGTGACGCGAGTGTTCTGGAAATCCGGCTGGATCAAGTTCACGTCGTGGGGCTCCACCCTCGACCTCTTTCGCGACGAGTACCACGTGCCGCTTCTTCCGCCGGACGTTGCGGCAGTGGCTGGAACATTCGGCGAGCTGTTCTTCCCTGCGCTTCTGATCCTTGGGCTGTTCGGTCGCCTCGCCCCCCGTGCCAATGTGAACAGAGACACCTACCTCGGGCAATTTAGAGTACAGG
>JBDTUL010000219.1:0-9391 GCA_040007735.1 Gammaproteobacteria bacterium
TTTTTATTTGAAACCAAAAAAAGAAAACTCTCAGCCAACCACAAAAAAAACGAAAAAAACTCTTAGCCGCCCGGCGACTGAGGGCCTCCTACAGCCGCCCGGCGTTTGAGGGCTCTTGAATCAATCCCCCCAAACCTCACGCGCCACCTCAACAACCAGTCGCAACTTCGCCGCCTGCTGCTCAACCGCAATATCATTCCCATGAACCGTGCTGGCAAACCCACACTGAGGTGACAAGGCGAGCTGCTCGAGAGGCACAAACTTCGCCGCCTCATCAATGCGACGCTTCACGTCATCCTTCTTCTCGAGAAGGCCGAGCTTGGTCGACACAATCCCAAGCACGACAATCTTGCCCTTCGACCAGGAAGTACGCATCGATATTCATCTCAGAAAGAAGCGCCTCGGCCACAGGCTCATACCCACCCTGCGCAGCCCAGGTGCTCTTGAAGTTGCCACGGCACAAGTGCATGGCGAGCGTCATGCCTTCCGGCTTCTGCTTCGCGACGCGGTTGACGAAACTGGCATAGCGATGCGGCAGTTCGTTCGGGTCATCGCCCCGCTTGCGCGCGGCTTCGCGCATGTTGTCATCGCAGAGGTACGCAAGGTTCGTGTCGTCCAGCTGCACGTAGGTGCACCCGGCATTCGCCAGCGACCGAAGCTCTGCACCGAAGGCGTCCGCAGTGTCCTGATAGAACTGCTCGAGATCCGGATAAGCCGTGGCACTGATGCCAGCCCTGCCGCCGCGAAAATGCAGCATGGTCGGCGACGGGATGGTGACCTTCGGCGTGCGCTTCGTCTGCGCTTTCAGGAACTGGAAGTCGGCGAGCTGGATGTCCTTCACGTGCCGCACCTTGTCGGTGACGGTCATCGTGGGCGGCAAAAGATGGTCCTTGCCGTCCGGCCCCTTCACCAGCGCGGGCTCTCCGGTGTGCACGCCGCCGATCTGGGACAGGAAATCGAGGTGGAAATACGCCCGGCGGAACTCGCCGTCCGTGATGGCCTGGAGCCCGACGCTCTCCTGGAACTTCACGATCTCGGCGATCGCCTTGTCTTCCACTTCGCGGAGTTGGGGCGCGGTGATCTCACCTTTGGCGAAGCGACCGCGCGCCTCGAGCAGGTAAGCGGGTCGCAGGAAGCTACCGCCGTGATCGGCGCGGGACGGCAATAGAGCGCGGAGCTCCGACGAGCTCCGGTTCAGACTGGCATTCATGGGGGCGAAGCATCCTTGGATAAACGAAACGAAAATCGCCCGGCACGGGGCCGGGCGATCGGCTCACGAGAAAGAAGAACTACTGACTCAGGATTTTAGAATGATGCCTGAGATGGTCTTCCATGAAAGTAGCCATGAAGTAGTAGCCATGGTCGTACCCAGGCTGCCTGCGCAGGGTAAGCGGGTACCCCACTGCCTTGCAGGCGTTCTCGAACAGATGCGGATGTAGTTGATTCGCAAGGAATTGATCGCTCAACCCCTGGTCGATCAACAGGTGCGGCCGCACCGCCGCGGCCTTCACCTTTTTCATGAGCTCGGTCGAGTCGTATTGGTCCCACTGCCCCTGGTCGGGGCCGAGGTAGCCGGTGAAGGCCTTCTGCCCCCACGGGCACTGTTTCGGTGCGGCGATGGGCGCGAACGCGGAAATCGACCGGTAACGCCCGCCCGGGTTCTTGAGCCCGATGGAAAGTGCCCCGTGCCCGCCCATCGAATGCCCAAAGATGCCCTGGCGCTGCTTGTGCGCCGGAAACTGCGCGTCGATGAGCGCCGGCAGCTCTGCCGTGACGTACGAATACATGTGGTAGTGCTTCGACCAGGGCTCTTGCGTGGCGTCCACGTAAAAGCCCGCGCCCACCCCGAAGTCGTATGCGTCGCTGTCACCGGGAAGCGGCACTCCCCGGGGACTGGTGTCCGGCGCAACCAGCATGAGACCGAGCTCAGCGGCAACCCGCTGAGCCCCGGCCTTGATCATGAACGTCTCTTCGGTGCACGTGAGACCGGCCAGGTAGTAGAGCACCGGCACCGGCCCACGCTCCGCCTGCGGCGGAGTGAACACCGAAAACTTCATCGTGCAATCGTTAACCTGCGACCGGTGCTTGTAGAACCCGACGGTTCCTCCGAAGCACCGGTGCTGGCTCACCGTTTCGAAAGCGGCCTCACTCATGCCGTGAGGACGCCCTTCGCCTTCGCGGTGGAGGTGGCGATGAGGTCCATCAGTGCAGGCGACAGGCAGTCATACGGCTCGAGGCCCAGCTCTTTGAAGCGGGCGCGGATGCCCGTCATTTCGTCGGGCTTCGCGCCACCGCCTTCGATGATGGACGAGACGAACGCCGCGAACTCAGGTGCGGCCCAGCCCGCATCCTTCGACAGTTCCACGTGCACGAAGTCGAGGCCGTAGAAAGGATGCGCCTTGTTCTCGATGCGGCCGAACATGTGCACACCGCACACGCTGCAGGCATGGCGCTGAATCGTGGCGGACGCGTCTACCACCTTCAGCTTGTTGCCGTTCGCGGTGACTTGCAGGTTGTCGCGCGAGACGACGGCCACGACAGAAACCTTGGCGCCGTCCGGCTTCCAGCACTTGGTGCAACCGCAGGCGTGGTTGAACATGACGTTGCCTTTCAACGCCACCGTCACGGGCTGCGAGGTGCATTTGCAGGTGAGCGTGCCGCCCGCAAACTCTTTGCTGCCGGCCTTGATGCCATTGTCGATTGAAGGATGCAGTGAAACAGCCATGTGGATTCCCCTTTTCGGTAACAGTTAATACGTGACGACAGAGCGGATCGACTCGCCCTTGTGCATCAGATCGAAGGCATCGTTGATCTTCGGAAGCGGCATCACGTGTGTGATCAGGTCATCGATGTTGATCTTGCCATCCATGTACCAGTCGACGATCTTCGGCACGTCCGTGCGGCCGCGCGCGCCGCCGAAGGCCGTGCCTTTCCAGACGCGCCCGGTCACCAGCTGGAACGGACGCGTGCTGATTTCCTTGCCCGCGCCAGCCACGCCGATGATCACAGACACACCCCAGCCGCGGTGGCAGCACTCGAGAGCCTGACGCATAAGGTCTACGCTGCCGACACATTCGAAGCTGTAGTCCGCGCCACCGTCGGTAACCTTCACGAGCTCCGCCACGAGGTCGCCTCCAACCTCCTTCGGGTTCACGAAGTGCGTCATGCCGAATTTCTCGGCCAGGACCTTGCGGCGCGGGTTGATATCCACACCGACGATCTTGTTGGCGCCGGCGAGCCGCGCGCCCTGGATGACATTGAGGCCGATGCCGCCGAGACCGAACACCACGACGTTCGCACCCGGCTCGACCTTCGCGGTGTTGATGACGGCGCCGATGCCGGTGGTCACACCGCACCCGATGTAACAAACCTTTTCGAACGGTGCGTCTTCGCGAATCTTCGCGAGCGCGATCTCAGGCAGCACGGTGTAGTTGGAGAACGTGGAGCAGCCCATATAGTGATAGACAGGCTTGCCATCCAGCGAGAAGCGCGACGTGCCGTCCGGCATGACGCCCTTGCCCTGCGTGGCGCGGATGGCCGTGCACAGGTTCGTCTTGCGGGACAGGCACGATTTGCACTGGCGGCATTCCGGCGTGTACAGCGGAATGACGTGGTCGCCTTTCTTCAGTGACGTGACGCCGGGGCCGACATCCACGACGATGCCGGCGCCTTCGTGGCCGAACACGCACGGGAAGATGCCTTCCGGGTCCGCGCCGGAGCGCGTGAATTCATCGGTGTGACAGATGCCCGTGGCTTTCAGCTCCACGAGCACTTCGCCGGCCTTAGGGCCGTCGAGGTCGAGCGTAACGATCTCGAGGGGTTTCCCCGCCGCAAACGCAACAGCTGCTTGGGTTTTCATGATTCGTGCCTTCTGCTTCTCTCGTATGACTCGATCAGGCGGCGACCGCGCGCGCCTCGGATTCAATGAACGTGCTCAGCAGGCGTCGGCCGGCGACCGCGCCTGCATCCGCCTTCACCGCCACTTTGTAGGCGGGGTCGAAATCGCCGCTGCCGAGGTTGGCTTGCTGCGCTTCCAGCATTTCCTTGTCTTCATCGAACGTGCGACGCACGTTTTCCCGCAGGAATTCGGTGACTTCCGGCTCTTCGACGCGGAAGTTGCGTGCAAACGCCCAGAAGTAGTGCGAGGTGGAATCGGTTTCCGGCGTCATGAAATTGATGACACGCCCTTCCACCCGCACCGCGCCCGGCACATCCCCGAGGGGCTCGATGCCCACATCGATGACGCAGTAGCCTGGCGGCAGATAGGTGGTTCGCTGCCAGCGCCGCACATCCGCATTCGCGGGGACGCGGCCCAGATATTGGTACAGAGGCGGCGGGTTGCAACGGTCGATTTCCTTCACGACGTAGACGGCCTTGTCGTCGGACTTCACGACGACGGGCGAATCGGCCACGGCTTCGTTGCCGATGGTGTGCACGTGAACGTACGTCTCGTGCGACAGGTCGAGCAGGTTATCGTTCAGTAGTTTGTAGCTGGCGAGGATGCGGTGATAGCCATCGCTGACGACCCAGCCCTTGTCGTCCATCCAATGCACGTCGGGGATCAACGCGCTGTCGGCCTTCTCCGCATCCCCCATCCAGATCCACGCGAAGGTGTAGCGCTCGACGATGGGGTACACCCGCGCGCGCGCCTTCGGCGGAATCAGGTTCTGGCCGGGGATGTGCACGCACTTGCCGTCGGAATCGTACTTGAGGCCGTGGTAGCCGCAGCGGATCTGCTCGCCGAGCAGCGTGCCCTTCGATAGCGGCGCGGAACGATGCGGGCAGCGATCTTCCATCGCCACGAGCTTGCCACGGGCGGTGCGAAACAGGATGAGCGGCTCGTTGGCGATGCGCCGGGTAACGATGCGGCCCGAGATGATCTCGCGGCCATAGGCCGCCACCTGCCAGCAGTTCCGCAAGAAACTCATTCGCTACGCATGCCTCATTCCGCTGCTGAACGGGCATCGCACCCGTGGGGCTGGCGATGGTAGCGCTTTCTCCGGCAAGTGGTTATTTCAGCTGGAACGCGCCCTTCCGAGCCGCCGCCGAGGTTGAGATTTGCGACGGATGTGTCCCGAAAGCGTGACACTTCGTATCAATAGGCGCGCTTGAATGAGAGAAGGACTCTGTCCCAGCCGCCCGGCGATTGAGGGCTCGCTTTCTTCTTAGCCGCCCGGCGATTAAGGACTTCCGAATCTCCAGGCTGCGGCCGGATGCCCTCAATCGCCGGGCGGCTGGAGGTTTTTTATTTAACTGATCCGAATCAAGCGGGGGCGCGGCCCACCGCAGCAGTGCCATTGCGATCCGCATCGGTCTCGGCGAGATCCGGCTTCAGCTTCAACATAGAAAGAATAACGGCTGCCACCAGCGACCCCATAGCCATCGTCAAAGCGACGCCGGGCAGCCCCGCGCCCCCTTTGAACAGGAAACCGGCCATGATCGGCGCCAGCACCGAACCGCCGCGGCCGATGCCGATGGCAAAGCCGGTGCCCGAGGCCCGAACGTGCGTCGGAAACGCCTGCGCAAAAATCGCGTACATGCCCACGATGGCGCCGTTCGTAAAGAACCCCGCGCAGGCACAGATCAGCGACAGCCGCCCGAGATCCGGCGGCGTGCGGCCAAAGATGATGACACCGGCCGTGGACAGGATCATCGCGCCGATGGTGAGCCCCTTGACTCCAAACTTCGTCGTGAGCAGACCCAGCACCGCACCCCCCAGCGCGCCGCCGACATTCGCCCACACGAGCACGCCCGCGGCGGCCGACGCGGCAAACCCCATGTCCACGACGATCTTCGGCACCCACTTCAGGATGAAATAGAACGTCATCACGTGGAAGAAGTAAGTGAGCGCCGCGATCATCGTAATGGCGATGAGCCCCGGCGCGAACAGATCCGCCGCCGAGCGCTTGCGCACCTCGGACGAAATGACGGGCAGCGCGCTCACAGGCGGGTGACCCATTCGACCCAGCGTGCGATTGATCTTCTCCAGCGCGCCCGCCGGCTGCTTGCGCGCGAGCCAGTGGATGGACTCCGGCACGAAGAAGAACACCAGCGGGATGAACACCGCGGTGACTGCCCCACCGAAGTAGAACACCGAGCGCCACGACTGATCTTTCAGCAGGTGCGCGGCAATGATGCCGCCGGTGACTGCGCCGATCGGATAGCCGATGGCCATGATCGAGACACTGAGATGGCGCCGCTTGTGGTTGGAGTATTCAGCGGCCACCGCATTGATGGCAGCCAGCAGGCCGCCGATGCCAAATCCGGTGAGTACTCGCCAGATGGACAGGTCCACCGTTCCCTTCGCGGTCGTACACATGAACATGCCGAGCGACATGAGGACCAGGCAACCGAGCATCGTGGGACGGCGCCCGATCTTGTCCGCCACACCGCCGAGCAGGATGGAGCCGATGGCCATGCCGATGAGCTCCATCGACAGCACGATGCCGAGCGCGGCCCGATCGATGCCCCAGTCATGCGCGATGCCCGGGGAGGCGAAGCTGATCGCGAGCACATCGAACCCGTCGAGTGCGTTCAGGCCGATGGTGATGGCCACCGCAATCACCTGCAGGGTGCTCATCGGAGCGCTGGAAATGGTCTCGCGCGGATCGGTATTCACGAAGCGGTGCCCCCAAAATGCGGATCGTCCTGACACGGGCCTGCAACCGGCCCGGCGCAGCGGTTTGCGGCGCCATTTTTAACGGGCGGAGGGTAGCACCTCCCCGACGGGGGTTGCCGTTCGATGTGACATCACGGCCACGCCGGGGCGAGCCCGCGGGCTACCAGCCTGTCCGAGAAATGGGCGTCGTAGAGAGGGCGCCCCGGGTCAGTCGCCGGCGATTAACCGGCCGAGGAGATTCAGCAGCTGTTCGCGGCCACGCGCGCCGATGCGACCTACCAGCCGCGCCTCATGGCGCGCCTGTGCCCGTCGCGCGCGTCGAAGCAACGCCTGGCCGGCGGGCGTGAGGTATAGCGCGTAGGAGCGACGGTCGTCGGCGGCCTCGCGGACGGCAAGACCGCGCCGTTCGAACTCATTGAGCAGCGTGACGAAATTCGGCTTCTGGATGCCGAGCGCGCTGCTGACCTCGCTCTGGCGCAGCCCGGGATTCGCATCGATGACCGTGAGCACGCCGAATTGGCCGGGGCTCAGATTCAAGGTCGCCAGTGCGGAGATGAAGTCCGCATACGCCAGCATCTGCGCACGACGGAGTGCGTAGCCGAGATAGTCGCTCAGCGGCCCCACATCTACGGGGCGATCTCGCACTCCTCTGCGTTTGCGCGCCTCAGGCATTCCGGAAACGCTCGAAGAGCTGCTCCGGCAGTGGGCGGGCCCGGATGCCCCCCGGACGGGATGCGTCGCGCCCGACCCATACACGCGTTTCGAACCCTTCGATGGCGAGCTCCTCGCCTTTCATCAGGCGATGCTGCACTTTGAAGCTGGAGCGGCCCCACTCGGGAATTGTGGTCTGCACGACCACGTCGTCGCCAAACGTGGAAGGCAGGCGGAAATTCGCGCGCACATCCACGACCGGGAAACCTACGAAGTCGAACTCTTTGAGGAGCGCGTGCTTCTTGTAGCCGATGGCCTCGAACAGCCCGGCGGTGCAACTGTCGAAGTATTCGAAGTAGCGCGGGAAGTAAACGATGCCGGCGGCGTCGCAGTCACCCCATTCGATACGCACGGTGCGGGAAACGGTGAGCATTGAATCAAACCCTCTCAATCAACAGGGCAATGCCCTGGCCGCCGCCGATGCAGGCGGAAGCAATGCCATAGCGCCCGCCGGAGCGCTGCAGTTCACGCGCCAGGGTCAGCGACAGCCGCACCCCCGATGCGCCGAGCGGATGGCCCAGCGCGATGGCGCCGCCATTCACGTTGAGCTTCGCCTGGTCGATGCCGAGTTCTCGCACGCAGGCCAGCACCTGCGCGCCGAACGCTTCATTGATCTCGATGCGATCGATGTCGGCGAGCTTCAGGCCCGTGGCCCCGAGCAGCGCCTTGATAGAGGGCACGGGACCGATGCCCATGACATCCGCCGGCACGCCCACCGCAACGGCTGCTACGAGCCGCGCCAGTGGCGCGAACTTGTGACGCTTGATGAATTCCCCTGAGCCGACCAGGACTGCGGCCGCGCCGTCCACAATGGCCGAGCTGTTGCCGCCGGTCTGGACACCACCAAACGCGGGCCGGATGCGAGCCAGAACTTCCAGCGAGGTGGGACGAACGTGAGTATCCCTGTCGACCAGGGGCTCTTTGACGCTGAGCTTGATGCCTCGGGGCTGCAGGCCTTTCGTCTCAAAGGTTTCGCTCTTCACACCGCAGATCTCGCCTGCGAAGAAGCCACTTTCCTGAGCCGCCAGGGCACGTTCGTAACTGCGGGCGGCGTATGCATCCACCTCCGGGCGATGAATGTCGTAGCGACGGGCAAGGTTCTCGGCAGTGCCACCCATGTTGGTGTTGACGGAGGGGTCTTGCAGCGCCTCCCACAGGAAATCCTTGAACTCGACGGGACTACCGAGCCGGAAACCCGAGCGATGGGTGTAGGCCACGATAGGGTTGCGGCTCATCGATTCCGCGCCGACGCACAATGCGAGTGCAGCGCGCCCGAGCATGAGAGTGTCTGCCGCCTGGCTGATGATCTCGATGCCAGACCCGCACACGCGCTGGACCAGATGGGCCGGCACCTCAGTGGGAACACCCGAATACACCCCGATGTGACGCGGGAGCAGGTAGGCATCGAAGCTCACCTGCGCCATCGACGATGCAATGACGGTGCCTACATCGCCAGGCGATAGGCCCGAGCGCGCAAACACTTCACGCGCAGCCTTGATGCCCAGATCGATGGGCGACACGCGACTGAAGGCCTGGGTGTAATCGATGAATGGAGTGCGCACGCCGGCCAGCAGCCATGCGTCCTTCCATTGAGAGACGAGCGCGCGCGAAGAATCTGTGGCTGGCATCTGACAGGCCCCCTTGAAGTGCGCTCGCCTTGCCTGGAGCGAACGCAACAGTTATGTAGTATAACGAACATACACGATCGTGTAGCCGCAGCGCTGATTGAGGTACGCCGGGGGTGGCGCAGGCTGTGGCGAATACGAGACGAGGCATGGTGTCATCGGTCAGAGGGGCGGCGAATGGCTCACCTTGAGACGTTTTCTACGGCCGGGCCTGAAGCCCGGCGCAAGATCGAATTCCTGAACGAGTCGACCTTCGCATCGATCGCTCCTCTGCTCTGCGAGTCCTCGGACCTGCATGCGTTCAACGGCCACATCTCCCGCACGCGGGTCGGCGAGCTCACCGTTGCCGAGGTCATTGCCAACGCGCAGACGAAACTGCACACCCGCGCGCACGCCGCGCGAAACCGGCGCTCGCTCTTCTTCATCCACCTGCAAC
>JBDTUL010000220.1:0-9382 GCA_040007735.1 Gammaproteobacteria bacterium
GAACGTCTATGATTTCAAGCCGGCCGATATGGCGGGCGCGCCGGTCGATCTGGCGCGCTACAGGGGCCAGGTGCTCTTGATCGTGAATACCGCCAGCCAGTGCGGGTTCACGCCGCAGTACCAGGGCCTGGAGGCGCTGTACCGGCAGTTCAAACTCGACTCTGCGCGGCAGGAAGAGGTATTCAATCTATACCGGGCGCGGACGCTGGTCGTGGCGCCGCCCGACGGGTTCTCCCTTCAGAACCTGATGTTGCCCAGCGGATTTCCCCGCTGCCGCGATCGAGACGATCAGCATTTCCTGGCGCTGGCTCACCACGCCAAAGCTGACGCGTTAGTTTCCAAGGACAAGGACCTGCTGAAGCTCAAGAGACGCGCGGGGAAGTTCGGCGTGAAAGTTCTCAGTGTGCCGCAGCTCGCGGAGATGGCCGACAGCGTAGATAACTGAGCGAAGCTCGTTACGCTGTGCAGCTTGTGTAGGAGATAACTTACGCATATCCGTGACGATGGACGGTTACCGCAACGCGCCTCAATCACTACTCTGTACTCAACGTCAGCTTTCGCTCTCAATCGACAATGACTGGTTGCTGACGAGACGCCGATGATGCGGCGGGTTCAATCAGAGGCAATGTAGAGAGGTTTTTATATGGGTACAGAGACACAAGATCCGAACAACACGCAGCGCACGCAGGACCCCAAGCGGGACGCGAATCGCGACCCCAGCCAGGACCCGAAACGTAACCCTTCGCAGCAGCAGGGCCAGAACCCTGGCCAGAATGCTGGCGATCAGCAGCAGGGCCAGAACACCGGGAAGCCGGGCCAGCAGAACGCCGGCCAGACCCCCGATGATCGCAGCGCCGGCAAGCAGGCGGGCAACCAGAGCGGCAGCAACGACCGCGACCGCGGTGGTTCGAACCGAACCTGATCGATATTCGATGATGATGGTTGATGCAAGGGGCCTAACGGCCCCTTGTCCCATTTCGGGCCCTCAATCGCCGGGCGGCTGAGAGACTTCTATTGGGTCTTCTGCAACGGGCTTCCCTCAACTCCCAAATCCCTGAACGGCTCAAACCCCGCATCGTTGGAAAGCACATAAGTCCCATCGTTGAGCCGCCACGCGTGGTCGTACAAGCTGGAAAGCTCCATGCGTCCTCCGGCAGCACTCGAGTCATCATAGGTCTGCACGCCTTTGATAACTTCCCCGAATTCCCGCTGCCGTTTCTCATCACTCTGCGCGCGCGCGTCACTCACCTGACGTCGCAGCAAGCTCACATAGTCGTTGTACTCAGAAATCGCCTGCCCCTGTTTGCGGATCTCTTCCGCCGCAACTCGCGAGATGGCAGCGTTGTGGCGTGAGATCTCCGCCTGCCACGCCGGGTTCGGCAGAAACGACTGGCGAATGGTTTCCGCGAGCTGCGGGTTGAACTCCCCGCTCGGCCCCGTGGCGGCGAAGCCGGGAAAAACAAAGCCCGTCATCGCGTCCATCGTTTGTCCCGGATTCAACCCTCGCGAACGCATCAGCGAAAACGCAGCGGCAGCAGCCACCACGCCACGCATCTCTCGACCCTGCTCGCTGTAAACAAAGAGTGCCTCACCAGCTTCGACCCACGTTCGCATCTCGCCCATGGCCGTTGGCGTGGATTGATTCAGATTGCGATAGTTCGCGGCCAGGTCCGGGCGTGGCCGAAAGTCCGTGACGCGCGCACCGGGACGGAGCTGGCCGACCAGCACTTGCAGATACTGCTGAATGGAACCGATCGAGGCGCTGGGACACCCGGGGCTGCTGGGTCCCGCGCCGTAGTTATTCGCTTCCCACTTCTGCTGCGGCAGGATGGCGACCGTCTGCTGCCCGTCCGCCGACTGCGCGAACCAGTTGAAGTTGTAGCCGTTGGTGCACATGAACTGCCGGCCCCACTGCACACCGCCCTGCGCGCGCCAGCCCACTGGAATCAGGGCAAACATGGCGGGCAGCGGCTGCTCGAAGCCGTTGGCGTCCATGATCTGGACCCGTTGCGCCCGTATGGCGCCGGCGGGCAACCCGCGAGCTTTGCCACGTGGTGCGTCCGTCTTCTGCGCGACCTCAGGGTCGGAGCCCTGCGCGGAGGCTTCTGTTGGCACCCCACCCGAGTTCTCCGCCGAACGTGCGGCGGGGTCACCGCCCCGCGAGCACGACGCAAGCACGGCTACGGCCGCCAACGCTGCCAGTCGTAATGAAATCATAGAGACCTTCCCGGGCGCGCTTCGGGCGAGCGCTACGTCACGCCTCGACGGTAGCGCGTTTTTCGAGACATGCAAACTGCGTTCGCTCAGAGAGGTCGAACGTCGGCGCAGGTTGGCGCACTCCGCGTGGCGCTGGGATCGTGGGCCCTAGTCGGGGCGCTCGGTCACCGCTTCGATTTTGTTGCCGTCGGGATCCAGCACGAACGCGCCGTAGTAGTGCGGGCTGTATTGGGGACGCGGCCCGGGAGGCCCCGCATCCTTGCCGCCCAATTGAAGGGCCGTCTTATAAAAGGCGTCTACGGCCGCGCGGTCAGGCGCTGCGAACGCAACGTGCACACCGTTGCCCACCGTTGCTGGCGCGCCATTCACGGGCGTCTCCAGGCTGAAGCAGATGTGGTCTGTGCCGAAGTCGAGAGACTCCGCGTCAATGGCCTGAATTCTGAGTCCGAGAACTTTCAGCACCGGCTCATAAAAGGCGCGTGCCCGCTCGAGGCTGTTGGTTCCGAGGGAAACATGATGGACCAGGCTCACGGCAGCTCCTGTTTCAAGTCGACATAGCAAGGACAGTAGCTTAATCCCGGCGTATTCCTGTCAGTTCCCTGAAACTTTCACGGCGCTCGCGGGGGCCGACATTAGGTGCGGCGTGGCTCAGTTCGATGTAGAGCGCGGCACTGCGCGTGCACAGAACGTGGTGTTCGACACTGAGAATGTGCGCATCACGGGGCGCGGCGAAGTTCGCCTTGGCCCTGAGGAGCTCGATCTCGAGATCAAGGGCCAGCCGAAGAAACTACGGTTGGCGCGGCTTCGAACCCCTGTCGAAGTGAATGGCCACCTGCTCAAGCCGTCCATCGGTTTGGATATCGGCAGAACCGTGAAGCAGGGCGCCGTGGCGGGCGCGCTCGCCGCCGTGGTGGCGCCGCTCGCCGCAGTGATCGCGTTCGTCGACCCTGGCCTCGCTAAAGATGAAAACTGCGGCGCGCTGCTGGCCAACGCCGAAAGCGCGCCCGTAGCCGCACCCCTGCGAAAAGCAGTTGCGGCAACCCCAGAAAGCTCCGAACGTCGGTAGTGGCACGTCGCGGCTCGTTGCCGCATTTCTGCGCAAACACCCTCGAAACTCCCATAGAACCCCTGCACGCCTTCCCCTAGCGTCGGTCCGCGGCGTGTCTGCCGACCTGACTGGGGAAGAAATGAAGTCCGTGCACACGGTAACGAATGTGTTACCATTAAAAAACTGGCATGAGAGCTACGCTCATGCCTGATCTGCGTCAGTACGTCACTGTCCGTAATCGCTCCCCCCTACGAGGAGTGGTTCGACGCGCTGGAAAACGTGGCGGCTGCGAAAGTCGTCATCGCGCTGACCCGACTTGCGGCGGGCAACACATCCAATGTGAAGTCCGTCGGTGAAGGTGTTCAGGAACTGAAGATTAATTTCGGGCCCGGCCATCGGGTGTAATTGCGGCTGGGATGGTCCTGCTCTGGTCATTCTTCTAGGCGGCGGCACGAAGAGGCGGCAGAACCAGGACATTGGGGCTGCGCAGGCGAGTTGGCGTGACTACAAGGCCCGCAAGAAAGCGGGGCGCGGGAGGCGAAAGCAGATGCCACTGACAAAAGATTTCAAAGAGACCGTTCGCGAGCGGGCACTCAAGGATCGTCGCTTCCGCCGAGCGCTGCTGAGCGAGGCGGCGGATTGCTTCCTCGCCGGCGATGTCGCGACCGGAAAAGCCGTGTTACGTGACTATGTGCACGCGACCGTCGGCTTCGAGGAGCTCGGGCGCGCGACGAAGAAATCGCCGAAGAGTCTGCTGCGAATGCTGGGGCCCAGCGGCAATCCGCAGGCGAGCAACCTCTTCGCGATTCTGGAGTATCTCCAGAAGAAGGAACGCATTCGCCTCGAGGTAGCGCGGCCGAACGACTGACACGAAGAGGGGCCGATCGTACGTGGCGACGGCGGTTGCCGGCGACGAAGTGTTTCCCCGTCCGCCCCGGGGAGGCCTCGCCGGGGGCTAGCCCTCAACCCCCTGCGCCTTCAGATACTCATCATAGGTACCCTTGAAGTCCGCAATCGTGCCGCCGGGTTTCAATTCCATGATGCGCGTTGCCAGCCCGCCCACGAACTCGCGGTCGTGCGAGACGAATATCAGGGTGCCCACGTATTTCTCGAGCGCAATCTGCAGCGACTCGATGCTTTCCATGTCCATGTGGTTGGTCGGCTCGTCCATCACCAGCACGTTGGGTTTGGTGAGGATCAGCTTGCCGTAGAGCATGCGGTTCTTCTCACCGCCGGAAAGCACCTTCACGGATTTCTTCGTCTCGTCCCCTGAGAACAGCAGCCGGCCCAGCGTGGCGCGAACGATCTGCTCGTCGTCTGCCTTGCCCGTGAACTGCGACATCCAGGTGAAGAGATCCGCCGGATCGGCGAATTCCGCCTGCGGGTCCTGCGGCATGTAGCCCACCTGCGCATTCTCAACCCAGGCGACCGTACCGGACGTGGGGCGCAGCTCGCCTGCCAGAAGGCGCATCAACGTGGTCTTGCCGATGCCGTTCGGGCCGATGATGGCGATGCGCTCACCCGCCTCGATGTTGAAGCTGACGTTGCTCAACACCTGGACGTCGGAGTCCGGATACGTGAAGTTGATCTTCTCTACGGTAACGGCCGACCGGTACAGCTTCTTCGCCTGCTCGAAGCGAATGTACGGGTTCTGCCGCGACGAAGGCCGCACCTCTTCGATCTTGATCTTCTCGAGCTGCTTGCGGCGTGAGGTGGCCTGGCGCGCCTTCGAGGCGTTGGCCGAGAAACGTCGCACGAACTCCTGCAGATCCGAGATGCGATCTTTGGCCTTGGCGTTCGAGGCTTCCACGCGTGCACGCGCCTGCGTCGAGGCCAGCATGAAATCGTCGTAGTTGCCGGGATAAACCTTCAGCTGCTGGAAATCGAGATCCGCGATGTGCGTGCACACCTGGTTCAGGAAGTGCCGGTCGTGGCTGATGATGATCATGGTGGCGTCATAATCGTTCAGCACACCCTCGAGCCACCGGATGGAGTGGATGTCGAGGTTGTTCGTCGGCTCATCCAGCAGCAGCACATCGGGCCGGGAGAACAGCGCCTGCGCGAGCAGCACGCGCAGCTTCAGGCCGGGTGCGACTTCGCGCATGGGGCCAGTGTGCAGCGGCTCGGTAAGACCGGCATCCAGCAGAATGCTGGCCGCGCGCGCTTCCGCGTTGTAGCCGCCGTATTCGGCGAATTTTCCTTCGAGCTCCGCGGCGCGCATGTAGTCGGCGTCGCTGGCGTCGGCATTGGCATAGATGCGGTCGCGCTCGGTCATCGCCGCCCACATTTCCATGTGGCCCTGCATCACGACGTCCAGCACGCGCTCGTCTTCGTAGGCGAACTGGTTCTGGTTCAACTTCCCGAGGCGCAGGCCCGCCTGCAGCATCACATCGCCCACACTTTGCTCGAGGTCGCCGGCGAGCACCTTCATGAGGGTGGATTTGCCCGAGCCGTTGGCGCCGATCAGGCCATACCGGTTGCCATCGGTGAACTTGACTGTGACATGTTCGAACAGCGGCTTGGCGCCGAACTGGATTGCGACGTTGGAAGTGGAAAGCATGATGTCCCGCGAAATGGAGAGGGCCGCTCACAGCGGCCCCCGGTTTGGGGGCGCATTCTATCCAAGCCGACGGGGCGGGTGAGTGAAAATTGCGTTTCTCTCCAGCCGCCCGGCGTTTGAGGGCTTCCGGGGCCAGTAACGTTCCCCTTACGCCGGCCCTCCAATCAATAGGCTCCCCGCATACCCGCCGCCGCACTCCCGGCAATGGTCGGGTCATCTGCGTGATCTGCGCCGTGGTGTTGTCCCCGAACACGTTGTCGCTGGCGGTGGTCACCGGGGCCAGGTTCAACACACTGGCGCTATAGCCGGTGGCGTTGTTGTAGACGGTGCTGCATATGTCCCGCGGAAGGGCCATCTGAGAAGTCCGGACCTTGTTGGGGTACAGCGTCGCCATCGCAAGGCTTGCGTACACCTCGAAGTGAATCTGCGGGTAACGTCCCGAATACGCGGCAGGGAAAATCGTCTGGAAGGTGACCTGGCCGTTCGCATCCGTCACCTGCACACCGCGCAGGAAGTTCTCATCCTGAATGCCGGCGCGTAGAGCGAACAGGCGCCCTCGCGCGTGCAATGCCAGATATAGACGGCATAGGATCCCGGACACTCTCCAGCGGCGTGTTTTCGAGCCGTTCTTTCGCACCGAAGCCTCGCGCAACCGCGACACTGGCCGCATCGGCCTCGGCCTGGTCCTCACAACGGTGCGGGCCATCGTGCTCGGCCACGGCGGCAGCATAGAATTGCGTAATCGCAAAGAAGGCGGACTGCGGGTCGCCGTTTCCTTGCCGATGGTGAAGTGAGATTGAGGCGAAGCTTAAGCCCTGAAGGAACCGCCCTTATGTGCCGCAACATCAAAACCCTGTTCAACTTCGAGCCTCCGGCGACGGAGGACGAAATTCACGCCTCCTCGCTCCAGTTCGTCCGCAAGCTCAGCGGCTTCACCAGCCCCTCCAAAGCAAACCAGGTGGCTTTCGACCGCG
The DNA here is from genome assembly GCA_040007735.1 of Gammaproteobacteria bacterium. GTDB lineage: Bacteria > Pseudomonadota > Gammaproteobacteria > Steroidobacterales > Steroidobacteraceae > JADGHX01. The sequence goes on from JBDTUL010000220.1 coordinate 6,800, forward strand.
CTGTCGTGGACGTCGCCAACGCCGCCCGCGTGCTGATCGAATCCTTGGTCACTACTGCCGACCCGCACGATCGTGACATTGAAGCCGCACGCGCCAAGGCGAAATCCGCCGCGAGGTTTGGTGGAGGCTGACGCCGGCACGAAGTTTGTGACTCCTTTGTGACCGCGGTGTGTTTCATCGCGTAAGACAACGCCGACATTGCATAGAGCGTCGCGGGCATTTCCGTGGGAACTCAGGTCGGCTACAGTCCGGGGCGGCTGAATCCTTTCGCCCGGAGCAAACACATGTTGAAACGCGCGCGAGCCAAGGCTGGCAAGGAAATCGTTCCGAAACTGCGGGCGGTCACCTTTCGGTTCCGCGCAACGGAGTTGCACTTTGTTCGGGCGTCGCTACTCAGTTGCCTGTCGCGCGACGCAAGGTTGAACCGCTGTGTCCAACTTGTACGGTAAGGGGCGCGTCATGGCTTCCAGCAGTACGCCTTCCCCCAAGTCCCGAAGTCAGTCCGGCGCACAGAGCGCGCCTCGCCGAACCTTGGCGGTGGTGCCCCGCGCCGAGGTGCCTGCCGGCATGCGCCACCAAATGATTGAGTTGGCGGCGTATCTGCGCGCCGAACAACGTGGATTTCAGGGTGGCTCGCATTTTGAAGATTGGCTCGGCGCCGAGGCGGAAGTGGATGCGATATTGAGCGAGCGGTATCGATAGTTTGCTTTGGGGCTTGCTCAGGATAAGAAGTACTCAATCGCTGCGCGACTGGAGCGGAACAAACAAGCCCTCGTGTCATTGTTGAAGGCACTCGCTCTGCATCAGAGCGTGCAGTCAAGTCAAAGCACTAAGGAGCTCATCATGGCGACAGCCACCGGTCACACTTCCGCGATTCGCGCGAAGCGAGTTATTGGCACCAACGTCACCGACCCCGCCGGGGAGAAGATCGGCCAGGTCGAAGACGTGGTCCTCGACAAGCGATCCAACAACATCATGTTCGCGGTCGTCGGTTTCGGCGGCTTCCTCGGCATGGCTGAAAAATTCCACCCCATTCCGTGGTCTTCGCTCGACTATGACGAGACCCGAAACGCCTATGTGGTCGAGTACACGAAGGAGCAGCTGCAGGCTGCGCCGGCCGGCTCGATCGATGAGCTCACCAAGTCCGATGGCACCAGCTATCGCGACAAGGCGTACGACTACTACAAGGAAGACCGTTACTGGTAGCGGGCAATCGGGGAGCCGCGCTGGCGGCTCCCTGTCTCGCAGCTCTCATCCCGCAGGCTGCGCACGATTCAGGCTTATCGATCGGGCAAGGCCCGCTACCCCACCCGCTTCGCTTTCACATGCCGAACGCACGCTGCAGATAAGGCGCCGTTCTGCTTTTCGCAGCTCGTGACACCTCGACGGGCGTGCCACTCGACACCACCCGGCCCCCGTCTTCTCCGGCTCCCGGCCCAATATCGATCACCCAGTCGCTCCGTCCCTTCGCTACGTTGAAAGAGAAGCGGCCGGCGTCGTAGCGCCGCGAGCGCGCCGCCGGCGTGGCGGCGAAGAGCTCCCGAATGTGATCGAACAAACCGGTATACGTGGCGAGATTCGAGCGGGGCGTGCGCCCGATGGGTTTCTGATCCACGCGCACGAGGCGCCGGATGTCCGGCAAGCTCCCCGCGATCTGGCCGCCGAGCGTTTTCGGGGCCGCCTGCTCGAGACCCTCGCCATCGTCCTCAGTGTCGGGCATCGCATGCCCGAGCTTCGCGGCAACCAACTCCACCAGAACCTGGCTCACGAGTGTGGACTTGCCTGAGCCCGACACTCCCGTCACCGCGGTGAGCACGCCAACCGGAAACTCCACGTCCAGCTCGTGCAAGTTGTTGCGCGTGACGCCGGTGAGGCGCAACCAACCCGCGGGGGATCGCGTCTGCCGATCGGGCGGTGCACCCTGCCCAAACAAATGTTGCCGGGTCAGAGAGGCTTCGATGCGCTCGAGACCCTGCAACGGGCCGCTATACAGCACGTGACCGCCGTGCACGCCGGCTGCCGGGCCGACATCTACGATCCAGTCCGCATGACGAATGACATCGAGATAAGGTGCCTTGATAGTTGGGTTCTTCCTTACGCTTCAGCGCGCGGCGCGTTTCCTCCGGCGTGTAGCCGGGGTAGACCGGCACCACGGGCTGCTCGTCGGTGAAGAGAATCCAGTCGCGATCTTTCTTCGGCAGATCTCGCCAGGGACGGTCGACGTCGTAGCCAAGGCTCACGAGGATGTCGCGCTGATTCTGGCCGCCCCACGCCGTGGGCCACGCGGCGATGGCGCGCTCGCGGATCGTGAGCGAGTCATCGGGCACCATGGATCGCTCGGTCACATCGTAGATTCGACCCAGCCCATGGCACTTCGGGCACGCGCCCTCGGGCGTGTTGGGTGAGAAGGCCTCCGCGTATAGAAGAGTCTGCCCGCGCGGGTAGTCTCCGGCGCGTGAGTACAGCATGCGCAGGAGGTTCGACAGCGTGGTGACACTTCCGACGGACGAGCGCGTGGTGGGCGAGCCGCGCTGCTACTGAAGCGCAACCGCGGGCGGGAGGCTTCGAGTGGTCTGGCATGGG
>JBDTUL010000221.1:0-9366 GCA_040007735.1 Gammaproteobacteria bacterium
GCGCCGCTGCAACCGAATCTTGGTAAGGCCACTGTGGCGCGCGCCGCCCTGTCGCGCGCAGGGGAACGCCGAAAACGGCCGCGGTCCGCCGCGGTCGTTTTCGAAGCGCGCTCGTGTAACGCTGCCGGGGAGGCTTGTACGAGCGAGGCTTCGCCTGGCATGGCAGCGAACGTTCGTGAATAAAGCGACTTAGCGACGCGTTTTTTTCTTCGCTCGTTTCGACTTGGCGCGCGGCGGAGTTCGCTTCTTGGCCTTTGCGGGCGCCATCTTGATCACGTGCTTCGGTGCCTTGCGTTTCCGCGCCACCGGACGTTTCGGCCGCCGAGGCGACGCTTTACGTTTGGCCGCCGGTTTTTTGGCCGCAGCCTTTGGCACAGGGCGTTTTGCTTTTGCTCTCTTTTGAGCTTTTGCTCTCTTTTTGGCTTTGGGCTTCACAGGCGTCTCTACGCCGCGCAGCTGATCTACGATCCCCGGGTTCTCGAGCGTGGAAATGTCCTGCGTGATTTCTTCGCCGCGGGCGATGGCACGCAGCAGGCGGCGCATGATCTTTCCGGAGCGGGTCTTGGGCAGGTTGTCGGCGAAGCGAATGTCGTCGGGCCGCGCGATGGCGCCCAGTTCCTGCGACACCCAGTTGCGCAGCTCTTTCACCAGTTCCGCGACATCGCCCGTGGGCCGCTGGCCGCGGCACACCACGTAAGCAAAAACAGACTCGCCTTTGATGTCGTGAGGCTTGCCCACCACCGCCGCTTCCGCCACGCGCGGGTGCGACACGAGCGCCGATTCGATTTCCATGGTGCCGAGGCGGTGACCCGCCACGTTCAGCACGTCATCGATGCGGCCCATGATCCAGAAGTAGCCGTCCTTGTCCCGGTGCGCGCTGTCGCCGGCCACGTAGAAACGATTCTGGAATCGCTCCCAGTACGTGGCGAGATACCGCTCGTTATCGCCCCAGATGGTGCGCAGCATCGAAGGCCACGGCTTGCGAATCACCAGGTAACCCCCGGCGTTCGCGCCCTTCACTGAATGGCCCTGGTCGTCGACGATGTCCGCTTCGATGCCGGGCAACGGCCGCGTGCAGGAACCGGGCTTCGTCGCCACCACGCTGGGAATGGGCGAAATCATGATGGAGCCGGTTTCGGTCTGCCACCACGTGTCCACGATGGGGCAGCGGCCGCCACCGATCACACGCTGGTACCACATCCACGCCTCGGGATTGATCGGCTCGCCCACGCTACCCAGAAGCCGCAGGCGCGAGAGGTTGTACCTGGCCGGGAACTCGTCGCCCACCTTCATCAGCGCGCGAATGGCCGTCGGCGCCGTATAAAAGATGGAAACGCCGTGGGTTTCGCAAATCTTCCAGAACCGGCCCGCGTCGGGAATCGTTGGCGCACCTTCATACAAAACGATGGTGGCGCCGGCCGCGATGGGGCCATAGGCAACATAGCTGTGACCGGTCACCCAGCCGACATCGGCCGTACACCAGAACACGTCGTCGTCGCGAAGATCGAACACCCACTGGCTGGTGGTCTTCGCGCCGAGCAGGAAGCCGGCGCTCGCGTGCTGGATGCCCTTGGGCTTGCCCGTGGACCCGGAGGTGTAGAGCAGAAACAAAGGATGCTCCGCATCCACCCACACCGGATCGCAAACCGGCGACTGCCCTTCGACCACGTGATCCCACCACACGTCGCGCCCAGCCTGCATGGTGACCGGGGTTTCCGTGCGCTTGCAGACGATGACCCGTTCGATGGTGGGACAACCGCTCGCCAGCGCCTTGTCCGCCGCCGCCTTCAACTCGATGGCATGGCCGCCGCGCCAGCCGCCATCCGCCGTGATCAGCACCTTCGCCTGCGCATCTTCGATGCGGTCTTTGAGCGAAGGCGCGGAGAACCCGCCGAACACCACCGAGTGAATGGCGCCGATGCGCGCACACGCGTGCATGGCGATGACGATCTCAGGAACGAGCGGCATGTAGATGACGACACGGTCGCCACTCGTCACACCCTGCGCCTTCAGCGCATTGGCGAAGCGGCACACTTCGGCATGCAGCTCGCGATAGCTCAGGCGCCGCGAATCCCCGGGCTCGCCCTCGAAGATGATGGCGGTCTTGTGGCCGCGCTCTTCGAGGTGAACATCCAGGCAATTGTAGGAAACGCTCAGGGTGCCGTCGGTGAACCAGCGGTAGTTCGGCGCCTGCGAGTCATCGAGCGCAACGGTGAACGGCTTCTCCCAGCGCAACTCGCGACGCGCGAGGTCGGCCCAGAAGCCGGTCGAATCGGCTGCCGCCTGCTTGTAGAGAGCCTCGAGCGCGGGCGCCTTCAGCTTGGCGCGCGCCGCGAATTCCTTCGGCGGCTCGAACGTGCGTTCTTCCAGCAGGGAAGATTGAATATTGCTCGGCCCGGCCATGTGCCCCTCGGGTTTCTCGCGTCGGGCGCGGAGCATACCGTAGCCGCGAACGTCCGCGCCAAATCCGGGCCGCGGGCCAGGCTTGCGCCATACAGCGCTTGGCGGGCTGGTGGCGTTGGCGTAGAAATCAGCCATGTCCCGGATTTTAATTGGTATTCGCGCAGGCGCGATCGTTTCACCGCTGACTAGCGTGGCGCTTGTGGCCGTGCTGCTTGCAGCGTGCAGCACGCACGAGCAACCGCGCGTCGTGCTTGCCGAGCAATGCGCGTCGCTCGACGCTCCGCATCCGTTTGCGGTGAGCCTGTCGCCGCAGTCGCCCGGGCCGCTGCGGATCCTGGTGAGGCAAACCGGCGTTTCCACCATCAGCCGGCTCGAAAGCAGGAGCGGAACCGCGCCCGCTCGCATCGTGGAAGCCAGCACACCGGTCGACCGGTTCGGTGTCGTGACTTTCGCACCCGGGATTCGCGGCGACGAAATGTTAACGGTTACTGTTCGTTCGCACGACGCGTCCGAGGTTTCCGGCAGAGTTTGTGTCTCCGCGCAGCGCCTGGAACCGAAGGACGTCTCACGCCTACGCGCGGAGCGCGCCTACGCGGCGGCGGGCGTTGCACAGCAAGCCGGCGACGCGCCTCGCGCATTTGATCTGTACCTCTCTGCCGCACGCGAGTTCGACGGCATCGATCGTAAGCGCGCCGCGCAGGCGCGGCACGCGATGGCCACTATCGCGTACATCAATCTTCGGGACGACGAAGGCGCTTACGTGCTGGCCACATGGGCGCTGGCAGACTTTGGTGCATCGGCGGACCCCGGCGTGCGCAGCACACTGATTGCACTCCAGGCGCAAACGTTGCTCGAGTCGCAGCGTTTCCAGCCAGAGGTTCGGCGCGCTCGTGTGTTCGAGTTGCTACGCGCAGCGGAGAGACTGGCCAGGCGGTCGCCGTTCGGCGCGCGCGAGCTTCCGCGCTTCGACATGTTCAGAGGCTTCGCGGAATACCGGGCCGGCAACGCAAATGGGGCGATCGCGCTCTTTACGCATGCCGCAGACCAATGCGAGGCGCTGCGAGATTGGGAATGCATGGCCGGCGCGCGCCAGAACATCGCAACGCTTGCAGAAGAAGCGCGTGATTACACAGTGGCGCTGCAAGCTTTCAGCGACGCTCTGCGTGCGCTGCCACCGGACCTCACGCCCAAACTCAGTGCCGACATCTGGGGCAACTACGGACGAGTGCAGGGAACCGCCGGCCTGTTCAGGCAGAGCGAGCAATCGCACCGGATGTCTATTCGCCTGCATTCGGATATTGATGATTGCGATGGAACGCGCATGAGTATTGCGCGGTTGGGGACTCTGCTCGTGCAGGTGGGGAGCATTGGTGAAGGAGATATTTATCTCAGGCGCGCGGCCTCGCTGGAGTGTCCCGCCTTACTCGCCAGTGCGAAAAGGGAATCGGCGTCGTTTTCGCCGCGCGGGAACTCCGGTCTTAGCCGCCCAGCGATTGCGGGCTCCGAATCAGCTCTGATTCAAGAGCGCTCAATCGCCGGGCAGCTGGGAACGAGTGAGTTCGCCCCGCCGGAGGCACCGGGAGCATCGGAAACATCGGAAGGGGCGGCGTGCATCGGCATGCCAGCCCCGGAGAGTCTCACTGAGGCCGGCAAAATCGCTGTATTCAACGCGCTGCTCGGCCTTCGCGACGCTTCGCGCCTCGCAAACAACGATAGCCAGGCAAGAATTTGCCTGTCCGCCGCACACGCCTACGCAAACACCGCACGAACGCGCCTTCGTCTCGCGAATGCCGAAGGTGCAACGCTTCTGGAACGCGGCGAGCCGGTGCGTGCGCACGCCGCGTTCGAGCAGGGCCTCGCGATTGCAGACCAGGCGCGCCTGTCGCAAACCCAGGAACACCGCTCGCTCGCCTACATCGGCCTTGCGCGCTCTGCGTTGCTCGAAAACCAGCCAGCGATTGCGCGCCGCTACGCCGCGCGCGCACTCGCGCTCGGGAGCGCCCGCGCCGACCTGGGCCAGGTGGTTGAAGCGCTGCAACTGATGGCGCGCAGTTACAGCGCGCAAAAGTCCGACGCGCCCGCGGTTTCGATCCTGCGCATCGCTGCGGATCTGATCGAGCAAGTTCCCATCGACGATCTCGATGCAGAGCAGCGCGCCACGTGGCTCGCCACTCAGCACGCGGTGTTTGCCGAACTCACGACACTGTTCGCCGCTCGCGCGGGGGAAGATGAATCCCGCGCATGGGAGGCCCTCCAGGTTTCCGAACGAGGTCGTGCCCGAAGCCTGCGCTACGCGACCAATCAAGCAACTGACACCAGAGCGACGAGCGCCGGCGAGGCCTCCTCCGCGCGCTATCACGACCTGATGCGTCGGATTGCATTGCTGGCTCCGGGCGTGCAGTCCGGCAACGCGCCTGACGTATCCATCGAAGCGCTCACCGAACTGGCGCGGCAAGACAGAACGGCACCCGAATCCTTGATCGAGGAAACCCTGCGCCCGCAGCTCGCCCTCCTGGACGCCACCCTTGTGGAATACGCCGCGGGGCGCGACAGCCTGTACGCGTTCGTCATCGATCGCGAACACATCCGTCTAGTGCCACTCGCCAGTCGACACGAGGTGACCGCCGCGGCCAGCGCGCTCTACGAGATGCTTCGCAATCCTGAATCAGCGGCGAGCGACGTGCGGGCCGCCGCAGCGGATGTCGCCCGGCTGACACTATGGCCACTCACGCAACATATTTCACACAAGCGTGTCGTGTTCGTGCCGGACGATGCGCTCCACACCGTGCCGTTCGCCGTGCTGCCGTGGTCAGCCGCTGCCGATGCTCCGCTCGCAGTCCAACAGGTAGAGCTGGCGATCATGCCCACCACTCTGTTTGTTACGCGCTCGAGCGCGGACCGCTCGTCGCGCGAGAGGACGCCGATGCTCGCGCTCTTCGGCGACCCTGTGTTCCGAACCGAGGACTGGGAGCGTGAATGTCTCGGCAAGCGCGTGCCGATTTCACTTACTACCGCGCAACGCAAGGGCGCATCGACGCGAGGCGCCAACTCACTCCCCCGGCTTCCGGGAAGCCGCGCTGAGATCACCGCCATTGCCGATCTGGCGCGCCGCGCGGTGCCTGAGAGCGATATCCGCGTGAGACTCGGCTGCGAAGCCACGCCAAAAGCTCTGCGCGAGGCGGCGGCGGCCGGCCCGGCTCTTTTGCATATTGCAACTCACGGCTACGTGGATGCGTATCGGCCGCGTCTTTCAGCGCTGGCGTTGACGCCGGATGCGGGTTCCAACGGCACGGCCGCGACTTTCGGCTTGCTGGATATCCTCAACATGCCGATCAAGTCCCGGCTGGTCGTGCTGAGCGCGTGCGACACCTCGCGCGGCCGGCTGCTGCCGGGCGAAGGCGTCCTGGGCCCCGCGCAGGCCTTTTTACAGGCCGGCGCGTCATCCGTGGTGGCGAGCTACTGGCGCGTCTCAGATCAGGAAACCGCGCATTTCATGGCGAGTTTCTATCGTCACCTGCTGACTGAGCGCCTCACCGCAGCCGCAGCATTGAGACGCGCACAGCTCGACGCCGCCGGCGCGGGAAGCTCGCACGACTGGGCCGCCTTCGCGCTGTACGGCTGGCCGGACACCGGTCTCTAACAAACGTCTGATGGCCGCGTGTTGCGCCCAACGGGATACAACCTGAGATAAGCGGACTCTTCGGTGCAGTGTTATGGGGCGATCCTTCGATCCCCATCTACGCTCCCGAGGAGACTCTCATGTCCCGCGTCGCTCCCGTATTGCTCTTTTCCACCGCGCTCGCTCTGATGGCCAGCATCCAGACCCGCACCGAAGCTCAGACTGCGTCGGGGATACCCGACTACTTCTTCAGCGCGTGGACCGTAAGCAGGGACTGCACCGAGGCGCACGCCGGCCCGCGCGGTCACACATTACCCGGCAATCAATACCGCATCGCTCCCACTGCCACGAGTGACGGCACCAGCTATTCACTGCTGGCGGTCGACCGACCCAATCATGTCTGGGGCTCGGGCTGGAGGAACGTGAAGCTCGAGTACCGCGCGGGCACCCCGATGAGCACGATGCCCGCCGATTTCTCGTGCGTGCCGGGGTCTGAGGCGAGCTCGTCTTTTCTCGCTCAGTCTGGCTATTCCGTGAGCGCGGAGCCCTACTACGGCAACGAGCACTGGTATGGCACGGTCATGCTCCACGGTGAAAAGCATCACCTGTTGATTTTCCCCACGCAGACGCACGGCCCCGCGAGCGCAGCCATCGTGCTGATCGACGCGGACGCGAGCGACAACCTGCAGCTCGATACCGGCGGAATCATCATCTCCGAGAATTAGAACCGGGCATCACAGGGAGGCGCGCAGTGGAACGTCGAGCCCTTGACTGCGGCTCGGCGCTTCCGCCCGTGCGGCTCCGCCCCGTGCGATAGCCATCGCGCGCGGAATTTCGCCCATAATTGCGAATGGGCCGAAGAATCATTGTTCGCATCGCTCTCCTGCTGCTGCTCACCGGCCCAGCCGGTGCCGCCACTGCGGATTCCGCCGGCACGGGCCCGTACGCCTGCCGCGCGCTCAGCTGCTCGACGCTCATTCCCGGTCCTGAGGCCGACGACCCAACGACGAACGATTGCGGCTACCGCAATGGCAACGAATGGTGGGTCGACTACGTAGCCGGGTCGCTGGCCTGGAACGCGGGCGAGCGGCATAACCCAATCACGGTCGCTTTGTTTGATGATGGCGCAGCTACCGATCACCCTGAGCTGCGCAACCAGTTGTGGACCAACGAGGCCGAGGCCAACGGCAAGCCGGGCGTGGATGACGACGCCAATGGCTACGTTGATGACGTCCACGGTTGGGACTTCGTAGACGGCGATGCCGTGGTCTCGCCCCAGGGAGAGTGTGTGGGGCGCGTCAGCCACGGCACGCTGATGGCAAGCCTCATCGCCGCAGAGCGAAACAACGGAGTGGGCATCGCCGCCGCCGGTTCTGACGGCGCCCGCGTCATGGTCCTGCGTATCGCCGGCTGTAGCGGGCGCGCGAAGGACAGAGCCGACCCCGAGCGCATCGCCCGCGCTATCGATTACGCGGCACGCATGGGCGCGAAGATCCTGAATTTCAGCGCTCACTGGCCGACGACGACCCCCGAGCTGGACGCCGCGTTCGCCCGGGTGGCCGATAACGGCTCGAGCACGCCCGCTATCGTGGTAGCCGCCGTTCCCAACAAGGGCGAGGCGGTGGCGGGCTATCCAGCGGCCTACACCTTTCCGCGCATCGTGCGGGCCGTTCCCATCGGTAACGACGACATAATCTCGCCCGGCACCAGCCCCGCGCCTCCGGGGATCAACCTGGGCGCGCCAAGTGCGTGCGTGCTGGGAGCATCTGCCGGATCAGCGGGTTACCGTATCGAGCAGGGCAGTTCCAACTCGGCAGCGATTCTTTCAGGACTTCTGGCTGGGGTCTGGTCGAGCCCCCGCTATGCTAGATTCCCCGCGGACGAATTTCTGGCGAAGGTTGTGCGAGGACAGATGTCGCAGTCTCCCCGCCGTTCGCAGCCGGACCCGCGGGGTGGTTTCCCGAAGGGAGTTCCGCTGGCCGACGCGTGTACACTCGCGATGAAGGGAAAATCCGCGCGCGTGTGCCTCAAGCCAGGAACGCAACGGGGGCCGTCAGAATGACTTACATAGAATCCCATACGGGATCATCCTCAGCCTCGGCGGACGTCGGGGATGCCGTCCTCGTGGCGGCCGTCGCCGAGCGAGGCGGCATGCAGGATGCGTTTTACCTGAGATATCGGCGCCCCTTGTTGCAGGTATTCCTCCAACGGCGCATCGATCGCGATGCCGCCCAGGACTTGCTCCAGCGCACGTTCCTGCAGGCCATCAAGAAAATCCGCGCCGAGGGGCTGGATGATCCGAGCAACCTGGGAGGGTATCTGTATCGGACCGCGTGCAAGCTTGCTACTGCCTACTGGCGTGGGGAACTGGCCCGCCGCCATGATAGTGACGGCGAGCTGCTGTCGAATCTGCGCGACGACTCGCTCTCGCTGGAGGAGTCGCTGGACCACGATCTGCGCGCGAAGTGCGTGCGCGAGTTGATGAGCAAATTGCCGATGCCGCGCGACCGGGAAGTGCTGGAGCGCTTCTATCTCAAGGAAGAGCCGCGCGTTGCCATTCGGGAGTCGATGAACCTGACCGAGCTGCAGTTCAACCAGGTGTTGTGGCGGGCGCGGCAGCGGTTCGCGGAAATCTTACGCAAGCAGGGCTTCTCAGGGAGTGCCGTCGAAGCCCACTCAATGGACGGGTAAGAGAACAATGGAACACATGCAGTTCAAATCCGGCCAGACGGCCGCGGCCTACGTCGCCAACGAGCTGGACGAACAGCAGCTCGAGGCGTTCGAGCTCCACATGATGGCGTGCTCGGAATGCATCAACGACGTGGAGGCCTGGCGAGTCATCAAACATCACATGCCTGCGCCTGCGGTCATCGAAGCCGCGCGCCCTCCCTTCAAGAAGCACTGGTGGGGTGGCTGGGGTATGGCTGCGTCGTTCATCGCCGCCGTGCTGGTGAGCGGCCTGGGCGGGTGGTTTGCGAATTCGCTGGCACGGCCGAGCCTCGATTCGAGCGAGACCGCCATTTTCAACATGCCCGCGCTGACGCGCGGAGCTGCGGAATGTATCCAGCTGCCGCTGGCAGGCAACACCCGTGCGGTGGTCCTGCGCCTGCCGGGCATTCCTTCCGAGCGCAGCGTCGTTGCCACGAACGCCGCCGGCAAGGTGTTGTCGAGCTACTCGTCGCGAAAGCAGCGGGATGGAAGCTGGGTCGTGCGGTTCGATGCGAACTCACTGCAGAGAGAGCCTGCGCAGCTGATCTCCCACAACCCGGATGGCGCGGACGAAGCGCTCGGGTGCGTGACGGCGGCGGTCGTCCCCCAAGGCTAAAAGGCAGCAACGACCTGCT
>JBDTUL010000222.1:0-9345 GCA_040007735.1 Gammaproteobacteria bacterium
GGCCAAAGCGATCGTTGATCTTCTTGAAGCCGTCGAGATCGATCATCACAACCGCCAGCGTGCTGCGGTCGATGGCTGCGTTCTCGAGCGCCGTTTGCATGCGGCGCTCCATGTCGCGCCGGTTCAGCAAACCCGTCAGGGAGTCGTGGCTTGCTTCGTAGGACCACTGTCGCGCCTGGCTATGCGCGGCGGTGACGTCGGCGATGGTGCCTTCGTAATAAAGCGGGAAGCCTCGGCTATCGCGAATCAGGCGGGCGCTGTGCAGGACGACGAGACGATCGCCGTTCTTGTTCCGCAACGTCATCTCGCGGCTGCGCATTTCGCCGCTGGTCTCGAGCTCACGCCGCCAGCTCATGTGGTCTTCGTAGTTCGCGCAAATCTGCGTTCCGAAATCCAGCTTCAGCAATTCGTCTTCACTCGTGTAGCCGAGCATCGAGACGAAGGCGGGGTTGGTCGTTATCAGCCGGTCATCGCACGTGGCCTGGTAGACCCCGGCCGCCGTACTTTCAAACATGGTTCGATAGCGGGCTTCGGAGGCGCGCAGAGCCAGCACGGTGTGCGTGCGCTCCAGCGCCAGCCGCAGCACCTTGTCGACGAGTGCGCCGGAAAGCTCATCCTTGACGAGATAATCGAGCGCGCCCCGGCGCGTGGCTTCGATGCCGAGCTCCTCGTCGATGCGATCCACGAGCACGATGATGGGGACGGTGTTCGCCTTGCTCTGGAATCGCAGGAACGCGGGGATGCCGGCGCCGTCCGGCAGGCCGAGATCGAGAATGGCGGCGGCGAACTTGCGTGTGCGCAGCTGCTCGATGCCCTCGGCGAGCGTGTTGGCCTGGATCGCCGCGTGGGGGCGGGCGCGAAGCTGTTCCAGCGAACGCGCGGCGGGGCCTTGGGAGACCCTGGAGTCTTCAACAAGCAGGATAGGTTCTTCGCTCATCGCGGGCGGGATGTGACCCATGCACGGTATGCGACCGGAAGAATAGGTCTGTCCCGCGGCGGTGTAACGGACGTGGTGCTCAACTTGGTGCACTGGCCGCGGCCCTGTGCGTGGGAGCGCCTAATTCGAGTCTTGTGTCGGCTTTTGCCGTCGCGGACGCGGGATGCACCTGGATGCCCCGGGGCACCAGAGCGTGGGCGCCGATCCTGTTGTGTCCAGGCGAGGGTTCGGAGGGCGGATAGAGTTCGCCGGCAAGATTTAGAGCCGCGTCGAGAGCCCAATCGCCGGGCGGCTGAGAGGGGGTTTCTGCTTCGTTTGTAGGGGGTCGGTTGTCTATGAATCCATCACGCCTGTGGGTCGTGAGCCTCGTTCTTGTGTTGGCGTCCTGTGGACAAGGCAAGGGCGGCGATTCGCTTTCCGCCACCGCCAAAGCCCCGAAGAACGCTGCAGTGGATGCCGCACGGCTTGCCGCGGCTGCCAGCGACGACGGCGCGAACTGGATCACCCACGGCCGCACCTACGACGAGCAGCGTTTCAGTCCGCTCAAGAAAATCAGCGCGGGGAACGTCGCGCAGCTGAAGATGGCGTGGCACTACGACCTCGATACCGCCCATCGCGTGCAGGAATCCTCGCCGTTGGTGATCGATGGCGTGATGTACGTGACCAGCGCTTGGAGCAAAGTGTTTGCGCTCAACGCGGCAACCGGCGCTCAACTCTGGGCGTACGACCCGAAGGTGCCCGGCGAGTGGGGCATCAACGCCTGCTGTGATGTCGCGAACCGTGGCGTCGCCGCCTGGAATGGCAAAGTGTTCGTCGGCACGCTCGATGGGCGGCTGGTTGCGCTGGATGCGGCCACGGGCAAGCCCGTGTGGGACGTGCTCGATGTCGTTCAGCCCGCTGACGAAGCTCGTCTATGGGCCGGTGAACGATGCCGCGTTCGTCTATATCCCGGACAAAGGTTTTCAGCCGACGCCGCTCAGTTTCAACGTAGGCGTGGATTTCGGCGCCGGTTCCCTGCCGGAAGACGACAACGCACTCGCGCAGATCAAGGCCGGCACCAAAGGTCATCTCGCGGCGTGGGATCCGATAGCGCACAAGGAAGTCTGGCGCGTCGAGTATGAGCATCCTTGGAGCGGCGGCACGTTGGCCACCGCGGGTGATCTTGTGTTTGCAGGCAGCGGCATGGGTGAAGTCTCCGCGTACAAGGCGGACACGGGTGCGAAGCTGTGGTCTTCCGAAACGCAGGCCGGCGTGCTTGCGGCGCCGATGACTTACGAGGTCAACGGCGAGCAGTACGTAGCGGTGGAAGTGGGTTGGGGCGGTGCGTTCGGCCTTGCGGCCGGTCCGCTGGCGGTGGATTCGCACGTCGCAGGCAACATGCCGCGCGTGCTCGCGTTCAGGTTGAACGGCACGGATAGTCTTCCGGCCGTCGTGGCGATGGCGCCGCGCACCATCTCGAGCACGCCATCTGGGGTTACGCGGTGGAGGTCGGCCTGCACGCAGTGAAGCTGATCATGAGCGGCGTGTTCGACAAGTACCCGAAGCTGAAGATAGTGATCGGGCACATGGGCGAGAACATCCCCTACGCGCTGTATCGGCTCGACTGGATGCACGGCAAGTTCTCGTTCGCGCGCGCGAAGCTTGCGCTCACACCCGGTGAGTATTTCCGCCAGAACTTCCACATCACGACGAGCGGCGTGAACTGGGTCTCACCGAAGCGCAGAAATATCCGGAGGACTACGACGGCATCGTCGCGGGTGCGCCGGCCCGGACCAGTTCGACGCCGTTGACGCTTTGGTGAAATGGGTCGAGCATGGCCAGCCCCCTGCGGAGATCACTGCCACGCACGTTTCCGCAGGCAAGATCGACCGATCGCGTCCGCTGTGCGCCCACCCGCAGGTGGCGCAGTACAAGGGCACTGGCAACACAGACGATGCCGCAAGTCCTCGAACATCTGGACGCGTGACATCAGTGTCGCGCACAAACTCGCGAAGAAGATAAAGGCGGGCATGGTTCGAGTCAATGGCGGCAACCGTCTCGACAACGCGCTGCCATTCGGCGGCTACAAACAGTCTGGCTGGGGCCGTGAGTACGGGCGCGAAGGCGTCGAGGCGTACACGGAAGTGAAGTCGGTGAGCGTGGCGCTCTAAGCGCCTGAGCGGCTTTGACGATGATGCGGCGGATGGCGTACCTTGAGCGCCGTCCGGGCCACTCGCGGCCGGACTCGACAGAAGAATCTCGAACCGATGCGCAACGTTGCGCGAACAAGGGGCAACATGAATCTCTCGCGGCGTATTGCGGCTGAGTTTCTCGGCACGTTCTGGCTGGTGCTGGGTGGGTGCGGTAGTGCTGTGCTCGCGGCCAAATTTCCTGAAGTGGGCATTGGCCTCGTGGGCGTGGCGCTCGCGTTCGGGCTCACCGTGCTGACCATGGCATTCGCCATTGGGCACGTGTCGGGGTGTCATTTGAACCCGGCCGTCACACTCGGGTTGTGGGCCGGCAAGCGAGTGCCCACCAGCGACCTCCTGCCTTACATCATTGCGCAAGTGGTCGGTGCGATCGTGGCGGCGTGGATTCTGCTCACCATCGCCTCCGGAAACGGAAGTGATGTGCTCGCGGGCGGGTTGGCGTCCAATGGTTTTGGCGAGCACTCGCCCGGCGGCTACAGTCTCGCGTCGGCCCTGCTCACCGAGATCGTCATGACGTTCTTCTTCCTGATCGTCATTCTCGGCTCGACAGATCGTCGCGCGCCTTCAGGCTTCGCGCCGATCCCCATTGGCCTCGCGCTCACACTCATCCACCTGATCAGCATCCCTATCACCAATACCTCAGTGAATCCGGCGCGCAGCACCGGCCCAGCCCTCATGGTTGGCGGCTGGGCGCTTCATCAACTGTGGTTGTTCTGGGTGGCGCCAATCGTCGGCGCATTGCTCGCAGGCGTGGTCTACCGCTGGCTCGAATCGGGCGAAAAGACCTAGAAATATCGCGAGGAATTCTCGCGTGCGAGCGCACTGTTTATTCGTACTTCGACCGGGCAATTTCGATGACGGAGTTGTGGGTTTGAGTCGTCTTCCTGAGGGTCCACCCTCAGGAAGTATCAATTCACGGCAATGGTGCTCCGTGTCCGTACGTTTTGCGTGTCGTTCGCGTTCGGTGTTCTTGCTGCATGAACACCGAACGCACGGGCGAATACTTCTGCAGCTTGGTGACGGAGCTTCGTAAGTTACCCGCCGAGACGGGATGGCTGGAGTTCAAGGAGAATGTCTGCCGGCCTGAGGATATCGGCGAGTATCTTTCGGCGCTCAGCAACACGGCCGCGCTCGAAGGCAAGGCGAACGCCTACCTCGTGTGGGGCATCCGCGATGGAACTCACGAAGCGGTAGGAACTTCGTTCAAACCCTCAACGGAGAGAGTTGGGAACGAAGCGCTCGAGAGCTGGCTGCTGCGTCTCTTGAGTCCACGCCTTCACTTCCGGTTCTGTGAGTTTCGATACGAAGGCAGGGCTCTCGTCCTACTCGAAATTCCTCGGGCTTCCGGACACCAGACGCGATTCCGCGGCGAAGAATTCGTTCGTGTCGGTTCGCATCGCCAGAAACTCAAGAATCACCCTCAGGTCGAACGTGCGCTCTGGCGGGTCTTCGAGTCCACGCCCTTCGAGGAGTTGCGAGCGGTAGAGCGGGTCGACGCGGCGGATGTTCTGGCTCTGCTCGACTACGAGAGCTACTTTCATCTTTCGGGTCAACCGCTTCCCGAGGGCCGCGACACCATCCTTCAACGACTGTGTGACGATCGGCTTGTGACGCCAAATCAGGCAGGGGGATGGGACGTTACGAATCTTGGCGCCCTTCTTTTTGCGAAGAGGCTCGATGCATTCAGGAGTCTGAGTCGAAAATCTGTCCGCGTCGTTGTCTATGACGGCACCGGACGCATCAGGACCGTGCGGGAGCACGTCGCGCGCAAAGGGTACGCTTGTGGATTCGAGGCGCTCATCGAGGTCGTGAAATTGGTGTCCCCGCACAACGAGGTCGTGGGTCAAGCTCTTCGTGGCGACGTGAGCATGTACCCGGAATCCGCCGTCCGGGAGTTGGTAGCCAACTCTCTTATCCATCAGGATTTCTCAGTGACCGGCGCAGGGCCGATGATCGAAGTTTTCACGGACCGCATGGAAATCACGAATCCGGGAATGCCTCTGATGAACACCGATCGTTTTCTGGATACGCCGCCGCGCTCCAGGAACGAGTCGCTCGCTTCCCTCATGCGACGTGTCGGAATCTGCGAAGAGCGCGGGAGCGGTGTCGACAAAGTCGTGTTCCAGACAGAGGCATTTCAACTCCCCGCGCCGATTTTCGAGACGCCCGAGTCCTCGACCCGTGCGGTTCTATTCGTGCACAAGGCACTCAGAAACATGGGGCGCGAGGACCGCATCAGGGCGTGCTATCTGCACGCGTGTTTGCGCTACGTGGAGCGAACCCCTATGACGAACGCAAGTCTGCGGGTCCGGTTCGGAATCGAGGAGCGCAACAGCGCGATCGCATCCAGGATCATTCGGGACGCGCTGGAGGACGGACGGATAAAGCCTTACGACCCGCGGCAGGGCAAGAAATACGCTCGGTACCTGCCCTCGTGGGCGTGACACGAGAACGCCCAGGTTATTTGATGGCTATTTGATCCGCCCGTCGAATAGTGCGTACCGCGACGCCCCGCCTCGACGGCGAACTTAATCGATTCAACAACTTACAGCCTGCCGCCGACGTCGATCTTATTTGATCGACTACCCTCTCATGTGGGCCCCCTAAAGCCCGAACAGCTTCTCGGCGTTCAACTGGAAGAACTTCTTCTTGTCGAGATCGCTCATCGGCAGAGCGTCGGCGACCTTCACTTCTTCCGGCACGAACTGGTACGGGTAGTCCATGGCGTACAGCACATGGTCCGCGCCCATCACCTTGTGGCAGAACATCACCGAGGGCTCCCAGGCCACGCCGCTGTTGGTGATGTAAGTGTTTTCGCGAATGTAGTCGCTGGGTTTGCGCTTGAGCGGGCCCATGGACGCGTAGCGTTGCGACTTCACGCCGGCCGCATGCATGTAGTCGATGCGATAGAGCCAGAACGGCAACCCTTCACCGGTGTGGCCGATCACGATCTTGAGCTTCGGGAACCGATCGAACGCACCGCTCACGATGATGCGTAGCACGTGCAGCGCCACTTCCACGCCGAAGCCGAAGATCGCCCCCTCGAGCCCACGCTCGAGAAACGGCCCCACCATCGCTGGCGGCGGTCCGGAGGGGTGGATATAGATCGGCACGTTCAGCGCTTCCGCGGCCGCGAAGATGTCCCAGAATTTCTCATCGTCCAGCCACTCGCCGCGCGTGTGCGAGTTGATCACGGCGCCTTTGAGACCCAGCGTCTTCACGGCGCGCTCGAGTTCTTTCGCGGCGGCCTGCGGGTCCTGCGGGGCGACCGCGGCCAGCGCAGCGTAGCGAGTAGGGTGCTTGCGCACAGCGTCGGCAACCATGTCATTGCTCAACTTCGCCATCGACACCGCATTCGCTTTTTCCAGCACCTGCACGCCGGGCGCGGTGAGCAGCAACAGCTGCATGTCGATGCCGCTGGCATCCATGTCGGCGATGCGGCTCTCGTCCAGCTTCTGGATTTTCGCGAGCAGCGTCTGCGAGCGTTCGCTGGGGCTGCGGCCGTAGTAACCCCAGAGGCTCTTGAAGCTGGGGTCATCGACCAGATTATGGTCGAGAAGGCGCTGATACTCCTTGACGAGTTCGGGCGGTGCCCAGGCCTCCTCGGTTGCGATTCGTTTATAGCCTGCGGCCCCGTGGGCTGCCGCGCCGTTCTTACTTGTATCTGTCACGTGGTGTCCTCCTTTTCCATTATCGCACGCGACGCGGCACGCCGATTGCGCGGCGGATGGATTCCTGTTTCCATCCCATCAGGCGGTTGCAGCGTGGGCCGGCTCAATGGACGTTTAGCAGGAGAGAATTCAGTGCAATCGAGTCAAGTGAAGGCGGGTCCGGCAGCGGCGGCGAAAGCGGAACCCTATGCGGCCTTGAGCCTGTTCATCGGCGGCGAATGGGTGTCGGGCGGGGGCCGCAAGACGCAGCCCGTTGTCAGTCCGGCAACCGGTGCCACCATCGGCGAGTTGCCGCACGCCACCGCCGAAGATCTCGACACGGCCCTGGAAGCCGCACAGAAAAGTTTCCCCAAATGGCGCGGCATGCCTCCGCACGAGCGCGGCAAGATTCTGCGCAAGGCGGCGGAGCTCATGCGCGAGCGCTGCGAGCACATCGCACGCATCGCCACGCTGGAAGAGGGCAAGCCGCTCGCCGAAACTCGCGGCGAAGTCGAGATGGCTGCCGCGATTTTCGAGTGGTATGCGGAAGAGGGCCGTCGCACCTACGGCCGCGTGCTGCCTCAGCGGGCACCCGGCGTTCGCATGACGGTGGTGAAGGAAGCTATCGGCCCGGTCGCCGCGTTCGCGCCCTGGAACTTCCCGCTTGGCAATCCGGCTCGCAAGATTGGCGCCGCCCTTGGTGCGGGTTGCACGTGCATTCTCAAACCGGCTGAAGAGACGCCCGGTTCCGCGCTCGAAGTCACGCGCGCGCTGGTCGATGCGGGCCTGCCGAAGGGTGTGCTGTCCGTTGTGTTTGGTGTGCCGGCGTTCGTTTCTACGCATTTGATCAACTCGCCGATCATTCGCGCCATCTCGTTCACGGGTTCGGTGCCGGTCGGCAAGCAGCTGATGAAACTCGCTGCGGATGGCATGAAGCGCACCACCATGGAACTCGGCGGCCACGGCCCCGTGCTCGTGTTCGACGATGTGGATGTCGAGCAGGTGCTGAATCTCTCGGTGACCGCCAAATACCGAAACGCCGGCCAGGTGTGTGTGTCGCCCACCCGGTACTACGTTCACGAGAAAATCTACAAGCAGTTTGTCGAAGGGTTTTCGGCTCGCGCCAAGGCCTTGCGCATTGGCGATGGCCTGGCGGCCGCCAGCCAGATGGGGCCGATGGCGAATCCGCGCCGCACGCAGGCGATGGAGATGTTCATTGGCGAGGCGCGCACGCATGGCGCGAAGGTGGGTGCCGGTGGCTCGCCGCTGAAAGTGGATGACAGCCCGAATGGGTTCTTCTATTCGCCGACGGTGTTGTCGGATGTGCCGAACGATGCGCGCATCATGAATGAGGAGCCGTTCGGGCCGGTGGCTATCATTAATCCGTTCTCTGAGTTCGATGCCGTGATTGCGCAGGCTAATCGGTTGCCTTATGGGCTGGCGGCTTATGCGTTTACGCGCAATTCCCGGACTGTTAATTTACTCGGGGAGCAGCTCGAGGCGGGGATGATAGGGATCAATAGCTATCAGATCTCAGTGCCGGAGTCGCCGTTTGGTGGGGTTAAGGAGAGTGGGCATGGGTCTGAGGAAGGGATCGAGGGGCTGGAAGCCTGCCTGGTGACCAAGTTTATTACTGAGTCTTGAGGCTGCGAACCGGAGGCCCTCAATCGCCGGACGGCTGGAGATTTTTTAGTTGAGATGGGCGATTCGCTGGCGGCCAAGTTCACTGGCCTTGCCGGCAAGGCTCACCGTTAAGGTCTATCGGGAAGGTTTGCCGGGAAGATCCACCGGGGAAGAACTAGCGGAAAGGGCCTGCAGTGAAGGCCATCGGTCGCGAGTCGGGCGATCTACGCCTGACTTACTCCTGGCGCCTGAACTCTCTGGGTGTCACACCATATCGGGCGCGGAATACGCGCCCGAAGTGCGTGGGGCTGTTGAAGCCGTAGTCGAACGCAATGGCGGTAACCGTGCGGCCGCGCTGGGCGCGCACGGTTAGCGCACGAGAGCACTCTTCCAGCCGCCGCCGCAGGATGTAGCGCGCCACCGTTTCAGATTCCTGCGAGAACAGGTGATGCAAATATCGCGGCGTCATCTTGCAGGCCTGCGCCACACGCATGGGCGTGAGGTCCGGGTCACCCAGGTGAGCCTCGATGTAATTCAGTATGCGAATGCGGTGCGCGGTGGTGAGCGACGAGCGATCTGAGTGCGCCTGAGGCAGCACCGTGTAGGCGTTGCCCAGCAGGTCGAGAATGGCGCCGGTCATGCGCGCGGCCACATCGGGGTTCATGTGTTTCCGGCATTGGTGCAAGAAACCGCGCAAGAGGCTCGACAACAGCCCGCTCAACCCTTCTGTGCCCGACATCGCGATGGCGACCACGGCTTCCGGGCAGGCGATGTGCCGGCGAAGCAGCCCATCGGGAATGCCAAGGACGAACAGCCGGTTCGGCGAGTCGAACTGGATTTCATAGGGACACGTGGTGTCGCAGAGAGTGAAGTCACCGGCGCTGAGGCGTGCTTCGCGCCCATCCTGCCGCGTGATGCTTTCACCTTCGAGTTGCAGGTGGATGAA
>JBDTUL010000223.1:0-9338 GCA_040007735.1 Gammaproteobacteria bacterium
GCATGCTGGTAGCGCGCGCCTTCCATGAACTGGCTGACGCCGAAGCCGAGATCCTTCGACATGTTGGCGAAGCCGCCCGAGCCTTCGGGCAAGCCCTGGCCCGCAAGCTTCAGGCGCGCGTCGTTCAGCTTTTCGGCCGGCACCGACATGCCGTTGGAGCCGGGCTCGATACGATAGGGAATGCCGGCCGCTTCCAGTGCTGAGGCCACCTGGGCCTGGTCCTCGCTGCCGAGGTTTGCGTACAGCAGGCTGTAGCTCGGCCCGCGGGACCACATGACGACCATGACGCCCGCCGCAACGGCGGCCGCCACGCCGACGAGCAGCAGCAAAGGTTTGAGACCCGCCGGAATGCGCGAGTAACTGGGGAGAGTGGCTGCCTCTGCGCTCATGGATTACAGACCTGAATGGGGTTCATGTCACGGCCTGCGGCCGGGACTTACGGGGACCGAAGCGGCCCCGGGCATCTGGCGTCGCGAAGTGCGCCGGCAGGAATTTCATTTGTTGGCTCATCATATCGGCATGTTCATGACTTCCTGGTACGCACTGACCAGGCGGTTGCGCACTTCGGTGAGTGCGCGGAACGAGACGCTGGCTTTCTGCATCTCCAGCATCACTTCAGGCAATTCCACGCCGGGCGTACCGCGCTCGAAGGCTGTCGCGAGGCTCTCGGAGCTGGCCTGGGTTTGATTCACCGAATCGATTCCCTGCTTCAGGAGCTTCGCGAATTCCGTGGCGCCGGACTGCGCGGGCGCGTTCGTCTGCGCGGCACCGCCGATTCCGGCCGTTCCCTGCGTGGAGAACGAACGGATCGTGGCAAGTACGCGATCGATTTCCATCTGGCTCATGGCGTGTGTTCCGGCTTTCTGGGTCAGGCCGCAGGCACTTCGACACCGGCTTCACGCAGCCGCGCAAGCTTGTGCCGCAGGGTGCGGGGACTTATTCCGAGGCGCTCGGCCACTTCGCGCCGGCCGTTACCGATGCGCAGGGCTTCGAGAATCAAATCTTTCTCGGTTTCGCCGAGGCAGTTGGCAAGCGAGCTCATCGCGGCATGCGTGCCGGTGTCTTCGATCGATGCGGTCGGCTGCGCGGGCGGCGACAGCAGCGGTTCGTTCAACAGCTCGAACTGAATGTGCTCGGGCCCGATCACGGGGCCGTTCACCAGAATCAATGCTCGCTGCAGCAGGTTGTCGAGCTCACGCACGTTGCCCGGCCAGTTATAGGTGAGCAGCAGGTGCGCGGCATCGGCGCTCAGTGCGGGAATGCGGCTCCCGGGGCGGCAGCGCGCCGCGAGCAACTGCATCGCCAGCGGCAGAATGTCATCGCGCCTCATGGAGAGCGGCGAGATGGCGAGGGGGAATACGTTGAGACGGTAGTAGAGATCTTCGCGGAAGCGCCCGGCGGAGACCTCTTCACGAAGGCGGCGGTTCGTCGTGGCGAGCACGCGAACATCCAATGCAATGGGTGTGCGGCCGCCCAGGCGCTCGACTTCGCGTTCTTGCAGCACGCGCAGGAGCTTCGCCTGCAGCCCAATGGGCATCTCGGTGATTTCGTCGAGCAGCAGCGTGCCGCCCTGAGCCTGCTCGAACTTGCCGGGGTGTGCGGCGACGGCGCCCGTAAAAGCGCCGCGCTCGTAACCGAACAGCATCGCTTCGAGCATGGTCTCGGGAATGGCCGCGCAGTTCACGGCGATGAAAGGCTTGTTCGCGCGAGTGGAGTTGCGATGTACGAAGCGCGCCAGCACTTCCTTGCCGGTGCCGGACTCGCCAACGATGAGCACGGTGCACTCGGCAGTCGCCACGCGCCGGGCGAGATCCGCCAGCCGTCGCGAGATGGGAGAGCAGGCAACGAGCTCTACATCGTCACGCACTTTCCGTGCGGGGACGACTTCGGCCGTATCAATGAGTTCTTCGGACATTCAGCTCTTCGCTGCACATCGGGTGCATCGAGAGCGGAATTGCAAAAGGCGTGCCGGGGTGAAAAGGGGATTGAACTGAGAGGCGGATCACACGAAGCGGCAAGATCTGGCCGTGCGGCGTCAATCTTCCGTCGTCGCGATGTCGCCGCTCAGCAGCCCGAGCTTGCGAAGTTTCTCTACGAGCGTCGTGCGACGCAGGTTCAACAGGCGCGCCGCGTGAGCGACCACACCATCCGAACGCTCGAGCGCCTGCACGACGAGCTTGCGCTCGATGTCGAGAAGATGAGCGCGCAGGTCGAGGCCATCCACCGGAAGCACATTGAGAGACTCTGGCGAATCGACGATGCCGTCGAAGTCGATCTCATCGATGCCCTCGTCGCTCGCCGGCAGCAGTCGCGTGCCATCGGGCAGCGTATCGCTGTCGAGCAGAATTCTTTCGGCCACGGTGGTGTCGAGCGCGGCGATTTCGCTGGCAAACGGCGGCGCCACCCACTGGGTGGACCAGTCCGCAGGCCGGTATTTCGCGGGCAAATCCGCCACATCGGCTGTTCGTCCGCCCGTCACGATAGAGAGGCGTTCGATGAGATTCGCAAGCTCGCGCACGTTGCCCGGCCAGGGGCACAGGGCCAGCGCCGCGAGCGCACGCAGTGAGAGCTGCACCTGGCCGCGGCCTTCAGTCACGTTGAGCGCGGTGAAGTCCCGCACGAGCAGGGGCAGATCTTCGAGACGCGAGCGCAGCGCCGGCATCTCGATGGGAAATACGTTGAGACGATGGAAGAGATCTTCGCGGAACGTGCCGCGCGCCATCGAATCTTCCAGATTGCGATGAGTTGCCGCGATGATGCGCACGTTACAGCGCATCTGCACGTGGTTGCCCACGCGCTCGAACACGCGTTCCTGCAACACACGCAGCAGCTTCACCTGCATGGTGGGGCTCATGTCGCCGATCTCATCGAGGAACAGCGTGCCGCCTTCGGCAATCTCGAAGCGGCCCTTGCGTGCAGACACTGCACCCGTGAAGGCACCTTTCTCATGTCCGAACAGCTCGCTTTCGAGCAGTTCCGCTGGGATGGCACCGCAGTTCACGGCAACGAACGGGCGCTGGCGGCGGGGGGAGAGGTCATGGACGGCGCGGGCGGCGACTTCCTTGCCGGTGCCGGACTCGCCAAGGATCAGAACAGTGGAATCGTGGTGAGCAACCTGCCTGATGAGGTCGATTACGTCACGGATTGCGGTAGAGGTACCCGTTGGTAACCGGGCGCGCGAGCGCTCCAGGGTCTCGTTCGCGCTCATGGTCCTCCCCGGGCCTTCCGTCCTGGTCAAAAAAGGGACGGCGGCCAGTTCTTGTACTCGCATCGACTCTCCACTTGGTCCGCGCCGGGAAGCGGGTGCTGCCTCTCGTGCGTGGCCGCTATTGTTAATTTACGAGAGTCGCAAAAGACGTGAAGCAGCCCCTGTGTCGCGCGAGAGACACGTGACGACAATCACACTTGCGCTTGATACGTAGCCGTGGCCCGGACCAAAGTCGAGGCAGGGCTGCCGCGCGAGCGGCAAAAATCAGCCGCGGCGGGTGCGGGGCGGATTCCGGTTGCCGGCCACCTGTCGGCGGTGCCGGCGGAAGGCGAGCTTCTCGAGCAGGTCCGAGGTCGCCTCCCCAGGCGGCAGAAAGCGGACTTTGATCTCGCGAGCGGTCGAGACGTTGGCCACGCGGCCGATGAGCCGCAGCGGCTCGGCCACGCACTCCCGGAGATAAATCTCGACCGACCCCTGGGCACCCGGACGCGGCAGCGGGTCCGTGGCCTGGAAAGTGGCGCCGAGCGCGTTGAAGCGTATGGCCACCGCGGGGGGCCGCTTCTGGTTCGAGGCGAGGATGCGCCCGACCACATCCAGCAGCAGATTGATCTTCAGCTCGATGCGCAGGAAGTCCGCGGCGTGCGGGGAGTTCTCGTCGACTTTCTCGACCTGCCCCTGTTCCTGCAACGCTGTGCAGGCTTGCAGCACCCGCACGTTCGAATTCATGTAGCTGGCGGAAAGATCGGGGTCGATCTCATCGGGCAGCGGACGCCAGACCACCGGGAGCACATCCTGGTAGGCCAACTCCTCGAAGAGGATGACTGTGTCTGAGCCGTCGTACATCGCGCTGTCCTGGTTGCGCTGGGGATAGGTCGAGAGTCTGAACGCGTTGCGGCGTGCGTGCACCCGGCCTCAGGCCGGATTGGGACGCAGTGCGCGCGCTTCGGGCGGCAGCGCAAGCCACGCGCTGCGAATCTCGCCCAGCAGATGCATCACTTCGGAGAGTGTCTCCACACGGTTGTCGAGGTTCGCCTTGATGAGCTGGCGACACATGTAGTCGTAGAGGTCATCGAGGTTCGCAGCGATAGGGCCGCCGGCTTTCAGGTCGAGGCTCGCGCGCAACTCATCGAGAATGGCAACGGCTGCGCAGATGAGGTCGTTCTTTTCGGCGGTCAGGCGGTTGGCCATGCAGCCTTGTGCTTTGGCCAGGCGTTCCAGCGCTCCATCCATCAGCATCACGATCAGGCGATGCGGGTCGGCGGCCGCGACGCCGCCATGGCTGGCGACGCTCTGGTAGGCGGCAAGTGTCGAGGGGCGCGTATAGGCTTTCATAGCCTTCAGGTCTCCAGTGTTCTGCTGGCTTCCTTAACGGCCCCGAAGCGCCGGACTTGAGTCTCAGAACACCGGTGTCCGACACGGTTTTGCCTCGACTATGGTCTATTGGAAAAAAGTCGCCTGCGGCGCTTTTTTCGGACATCAGCTTCGTTTCCGGCGGCAAAAAGCGCGGCTTTTGCCGCCTGCCTTTGCGCGTAGCTACGCCCGGACCGGGACTTCTAGCGAGCGAACAGCTCTTTCATGCCGCCGGCGATGAGGACCGAGACGTCCACCAGGATGCGCGGCAGCGCGACGCCTCCGGGAGCCACCAGGTAGCGGGGCTCCCAGACGGGGTCGAACTTGGCTTTGTACCGGCGCAGGCCTTCGAAGTTGTAGAAGTGCTCGCCGTGCCGGAAGACGAAGTTGCCGACCCGGTGCCACGCGGGCGCTAGCGGGTGGCGCTCCAGGCCCGCGAGCGGCGCCATGCCTAGATTGAACCAGCGGTAGCCTTCGGCTCGCCCCCACAGCATCAGCTCGATGAACAGGTAGTCCATGGCACCGCGCGGAGCATCCGGCCCGAAGCGCATCAGGTCGACCGACAATTCTTCTTTCGTGCCGGTGGGCCACAGGTTCACGAACGCGGAAGGCGTGCCTTCGCTGCGCACGAGCCCGATCGGAAATTGGCTGAGGTATTCCGGCGAGAACGCACCTACGGAGAAGCGTTTCTCCGCGGTGGATTTATCCGTGAGCCACGCATCTGAGATCTTTTCGAGCGTGGGGATCAGCGCGGGCACCCGTTCGGGCGGCACAATCTCGAACGTGGCGCCGCTGCGCTCGGCGCGGCGATGTGCCTGGCGAAGGTCCGCTCGTGCCGGGCCTTCGAGCGTGAACGTCTGCAACGGTACGCGCGCCTCTTCGCCAATCTTCAACGCGGCGAGGCCGAGATCCACGTAGAGCGGCAGGCGCTCGCCGCTGGCTTGATAAAACACGGTGCGGCCACCGTGATAGTCCGATAGCTCGCGGAAGCGCCACACAAGCTCTTCCGCGCGCGCCCGAGGCCCTATCGGATCCCCCAGCGCGATCCAGCTTCGGCCATTCACCTGATACATGATGAATGCATCGCCTGCGTCGCTGAACAGCAGGCGCTTGTCGCCGGTGAGCGCAGCGTTGGCGACAGTGAGCTCGGAGGTTTCGATGATGCTCTTCGCGCGCTTCAGGTCCTCTTCGTTCGCGACCGAGGGCTCGGGTTTCGCCGGCTGAAGGAGATTCAACAAGAGATAGGCTGTCGCCAGCAGCACCACGACCAAGGTGGCGCGCAGTGCACGCGGCGCATTCGCGTCCAGCGCGAAGGTCCACCACAACTCGCCGGAGTACTCCACGTGGCGATACGCCAGCATGGCCACCCAGATCACGGTTGCGATGACGCCCGCAACGCTCACGGCCCATATCGGCGTGAAGCGCTCTTCCAGAATCGATGTAGGCCGATAAAACGCGCGGCGGCCGAGAGTGAGCACCACCAGCACCAGGCCGAGCACGATGCCTTCCTCGAAATCCAGGCCCTTGAGAAGGGACGCGCCGATGCCGCCGACGAGCAGCCAGAACGAAATGTGATAGGCCGCCTGCACGCGGCGAAACAGCGCGCGCGCCAGCACGATGAGACCGACGCCGATGACGCTGCCAGCCAGATGCGAGAACTCGAGAATGGCGAGCGGCAGAACGTGCATCAGAACAGCCAGGCGCAATTCAACGCTCGGCGTGGAGCCTGAAATGAGGAGCAGCACGCCGGCCAGGAACGTGAGCGTGCCTGCAACTTGCGGCACGATAGGCGCGATGTACACAGAGGCGAGCTCATGCGCCCGCGCGAGCGACCCGCGCCTCGCTTCGAGTTCCTTCGCGCCAAACATGATGGCTGCTACTGCGAGCGGCACGAGGTAATACACGGCGCGATAGACCAGCATCGAGCCGATGAGTGAACTCGCGGGTACCGATGGGATGGCGAGAATGATTACCGCCTCGAACACGCCGATGCCGCCCGGCACGTGGCTGATGATGGTGGCGGTGACGGCGGCCGAGTACGCACCCAGGAAAGCGAGGTAGGAAACATTTGCTTCGGGCGGCAGCACAGCCCAGAGCACCGCGGAGGCGACACTGAGGTCCACGAGGCCGAGCACCACCTGCCCCAGCGCGAGCGTGGGGCGGGGCATGCGGAACTGCCAGCCGCGGATTTCCACTTTCCGGCGAATGAGCGCGCAACACAACACATAAGCTGCGACGGCGCCGAGCAGCACGCTGCCCACCAGCCGCGCCATGTTCGTCGGCAAATGCAGCACATGCCCGATCTGCCGTGGCTCGAACACGAGCGACAGGCCACCCAGCGTGGAGAGCCCGATGGCGCTGGTCAGGCTGCAGAAGCCCTGCACCGTGAACACATCGATGCCCGTGAGCCCCGCCGACGAATACAACCGCATGCGAATGGCCGCACCGGTGAACGCGGCGAGACCCAGGTTGTGGCCAAACGCGTACGCGATGAACGAGGTGAACACCAATCGCGCGTAGGCCACGCTCTTGCGCAGGTACTTGAGCGCCAGGAAGTCGTAGAAACTCAGGATCCAGTAGCTGGCCGCCGCGATGCCCAGCGCTTCCACCACCGACGAGCGCGGGATGGAATGCAGTTGCTGCATGATGTCGCGGAAATGGAGACGTGCGATCTCCCGATGCAGCACGTACGCGACTGCGCTGAAGACGACGAGCGATGCGAGCGGCCCCAGCCACCGCCAGATCGACGAGGGCTCGTCATCGCGCTTCGCAGTCGTCTCGCTCATGGACTCCTTCAAACCAACCCTGCTTTCGCTTTCAGATCGCGCCAAGGCGCTATCGTTCAGCGCGTGAGCGGTTTGTACTTTATCCGGTGCGGCTGGTTGGCGTCGTCGCCTTTGCGGCGCTTCAGATCTTCTGAGTATTCCTGATAATTCCCCTCGAACCAGACCACCTGCGAATCGCCTTCGAATGCGAGGATGTGTGTGGCGATGCGGTCGAGGAACCAGCGATCATGCGAGATCACGACGGCGCAGCCCGGGAAGTTGAGCAGAGCGTCTTCGAGCGCTCGCAGGGTTTCGATGTCGAGGTCGTTGGTGGGCTCGTCCAGCAGCAGAACGTTTCCGCCGGACTTCAACACCTTCGCCAGGTGTACGCGGTTGCGCTCGCCACCAGAGAGATCGCCGATGAGCTGCTGCTGTTGCGCGCCCTTGAAGTTGAAGCGGCCAAGGTAACCGCGCGAGGAGGTTTCGTAGTTGCCGACTTTCAGGATGTCGAGGCCGCCCGAGATTTCCTGCCACACGCTCTTCTTGTCATCCAGCGAGTCTCGCGACTGGTCGACATACGCAAGCTTCACGGTGGGGCCGACGCGGATCTCCCCGCTATCGGGCTTCTCTACGCCGGTGAGCATGCGGAAGAGGGTGGTCTTGCCGGCGCCATTCGGGCCGATGATGCCGACGATGCCGCCCGGCGGCAGTTTGAACGAGAGGTTGTCGATGAGCAGGCGCTCGCCGTACGCCTTGCGCAGGTCCTTCGTCTCGATGACCAGGTCGCCCAGGCGGTCGCCCGGCGGAATGTAGATTTCGTTGGTCTCATTGCGCTCCTGGAATTCCTTCGAGGAGAGCTCTTCGAAGCGCTGCATGCGCGCCTTGCTCTTGGCCTGGCGCGCCTTCGGATTCTGGCGCACCCATTCGAGCTCACGCTCCAGGGTCTTGCGCAGGGCTTCACGCTCGCGCTCTTCGAGAGCGAGGCGCTTTTCCTTCTGCTCCAGCCAGGAGGAGTAGTTGCCCTGCCAGGGGATGCCGTGCCCGCGGTCGAGCTCGAGAATCCACTTGGCCACGTTGTCGAGGAAGTAGCGGTCGTGGGTTACCGCGACGACGGTGCTGGGGTATTCCTCGAGATAGCGTTCGAGCCAGGCGATGGATTCGGCATCGAGGTGGTTCGTGGGCTCGTCCAGCAGGAGCATGTCCGGCTCGGAGAGCAGCAGGCGGCACAGCGCGACGCGGCGCTTTTCGCCGCCCGACAGAGTGCCAATCTTCGATTCCCACGGCGGCAGGCGGAGCGAATCCGCTGCGATCTCGAGCTTGCGCTCCAGCTCCCAGCCGCCGGCGGTGTCGATGGCGTCCTGGAGCTTTGCCTGCTCCTCGAGCAGGGCGGTCATCTCGTCGTCTGACATGGGCTCGGCAAACTTGTCGCTGATGGCGTTGAAGCGGGTCAGCAACTGGTAGGTGCCGCTTACACCTTCCATGACGGCGGCGCGCACGTCCTGTTCGGGGTCGAGCTGCGGCTCCTGCGGGAGGAAGCCGACGCGGATGCCGTTTTGAGGGCGGGCTTCGCCATCGATGGCCGTGTCGACGCCCGCCATGATGCGCAGGAGCGAGGATTTGCCGGAGCCGTTCAGGCCCAGCACGCCGATTTTCGCGCCCGGGAAGAACGACAGGCTGATGTCGCGCAGGATGGTGCGCTTGGGGGGTACCACCTTGGATACCCGGTTCATGGTGTAGATGTACTGAGCCATGGTGCTTCTACAAGGTGCTGGCCGGCGGGCGGCGGATTATCCATGAAGCCGGCGCGTTTGGGCGACCGGCGCGGCGGTTCATTCCGCCGCTGTAGGTCGAGCATGGGAACACTCTTCAGCCGCCCGGCGATTGGGCTCTTATGGTCTGCTGCTGATGGCATGAACGTTCACCGTCGGTGCCGGCGGCCCGCCGAGCACCCAGAGGGTTCCGGGGACCGCCCGTAAGACCGCATCCTGCGGGGGCTCTTCAAAATGTAATCCTAC
>JBDTUL010000224.1:0-9321 GCA_040007735.1 Gammaproteobacteria bacterium
ACGTGAGCCGGTCGCGAGAAGCGACCGGCAGAAGGCACAGGGGGAGAAAGCTTCAACCAACCAATCATTCGAAGCTGACAGACTCGAATAATTGCGTGTTTTTTCTTGTTGTTACCGAAGATTCTTATTGCTTTACTTTCGACTATTTCTCCGCCCTGTGCCCTCTGCCTGTCACTCTCATTTGCCTTTTCATCGGCCAATGTCGGTGAACGCCGACATGTTAAACACGTCACAACTCCGCGCGCAAGTAACTTGAGCATAAGGAGTTTTCGCTTGGCGAAAATACAACGAACCGATGCGCTGGGGCTTGTGGGCCGGACAATCGCAGCCAGCGGCGCCCTGCGCGCACTTTTCACGATCAAACTAGATACAGGTCAGCAAGTTACAGAAACAAGCTGAGAATTTACGCGATGCCGCCCAACAGCGGCACGAAGGCCACCGGCCCGAGCGAGACCCGATCTATTTTCTGTTCGCGCCGGGTGAAGCGAATGAGCTCCTGCTTGCCCTCGGCTCCGACGGGAACGATGAGGCGCCCGCCGACTTTAAGTTGCTGAAGCAATGCTTCGGGCACGGTGAGCGGCGCCGCCGCCACCAGAATTCCATCGAACGGCGCGATGGTTTTCCAACCCAGAATGCCGTCGCCGTGTTTGAAGAGCACGTTGCGTATGCCGAGTTCTTTCGCGCGCAGTTTCGCCCGCTTCACCAGCGGCTCGATGCGCTCGACGCTGTAGATCTTGCCTACCAGCGGCGCGAGCACCGCAGTCTGATAGCCGCAGCCTGTTCCTACCTCGAGCACTTTCGCCACCGAGCCGAACTCGAGCAACGCCTCGGTCATGCGCGCCACGATGTACGGCTGCGAAATGGTTTGCCCCCAACCGATGGGAAGGGCCGTGTCTTCGTATGCACGGCTGCCCAGCGCTTCATCCACAAAGATGTGCCGCGGGACATTTCGAATGCGTTCGAGCACCGCCGGGTTGACGATGCCCTGGTCCCGCAATCGCTGTACGAGCCGATCGCGCGTTCGCAGGGAAGTCATGCCGATGCCGGCGAAACGCGGATCAGCCATCGATGCCCTCCAGCCAGCTCTGCAAGGCAGGGATGGCAGCGTGGCGAGTGAGATCGATCTGCAGCGGTGTCACCGAAACATAGCCCTCGGAGATGGCGTGGAAATCGGTGCCTGGCCCGGCATCCTGCTGGCCGCCGGCTGGACCCACCCAGTAAACAGGGCGACCGCGCGGGTCCTTCGCCTGGATCACCGGCTCGGACCGATGGCGGAACCCGAGACGCGTGATGCGGATGCCCCGAAGCTCCGAGAGTGGAACGTCGGGAACGTTCACGTTGAGAATGAGGGCCTGCGCGGGCGGCTTGCGAAGCAACTGCGCGACGAGGCGCCGCGCGACTTCAGCGCCGGTTTCGAAGTGCCGGCCGCTATCTGGCTCCATGCACAGGGAGACCGCTACGGCCGATAGCCCGAGGAATCTGCCCTCGATAGCGGCGGCCACCGTGCCGGAATAGAGCACGTCGTCGCCGAGGTTCGGGCCGTCGTTGACACCGGAAACCACCATGTCGAACTCGTAGTCGAACAGGCCTGAGATGGCCATGTGCACGCAGTCGGTGGGCGTGCCACCTGCAATGAAGTGCACCCCCGGCTCGGATTCGAACACGCGCAAGGGCACATCGAGCGTCAGCGAATTGCTGGCGCCACTGCGGTTGCGGTCTGGCGCGACGACAGTAACGTCCGCGAGCGTCGCGATCGATTCGCGCAGGCGCCGGATGCCCTCGGCGCGGTAACCGTCATCGTTGCTGATAAGGATTTTCAAGGGAGTGGCGTTCGTTGGCGCCTTCAAAAGGCGGGCCAATATACTGAATGCTCGTTAGCGGAGGTAGCGTGGCACCCAAGCTCGATGACAAGGACCGCAAGCTGTTCCGCGAAGCCGTGGGCGACGTCGCCCCGCTTCAGCACGATCGGCACGTTCCGGTGCCTCGCCGGCGCCCTCCCCGGGCCCGCTTCAGCCGCGCCCACCCGTTTGCCGTGCTCGACGAAAGTCTCCAGGGGGATTTTGGCGGGCCGCTGATAGCCAGCGAGGATGCCCTGTCGTATCGCAGGCCCGGCGTGCCGGACACCGTGCTTCGAAAGCTTCGGCGCGGCGACTTTCGAGTGGCAGGCGAGATCGACCTGCATGGCCTGACAGTGGTCGAGGCCAACCGGGCGCTGCGTGCATTTCTGGGCGCGGCCCTGGCCCGAAGCGCGGGTTGCGTGCGCATCATCCACGGCAAGGGACTGCGCTCGGGCGAGCGCGGGGCCGTGCTCAAGAGCGCGGTCAGCAACCTGCTGCGACGGACGTCCGCGGTAATGGCGTTCGTGTCGGCGCGACCGGCCGATGGAGGGACAGGCGCCGTATACGTGTTGCTGAGTCATTCGTAAGGCCGCGTGGACGCGGGCCGGCCGAGACGATGGCTCGTCGGCGCAGCATGATGCCCAAGCCTCACTGCCTCGTCGGCTCGCTCGATGAGACCCTTTCGCCCCGCACCTACTCACTGGCCAACCCCTCTTCCGCCAGCGCCATTTCCCCATCGGTGTTCAGCACTTCGCTGAGCACGGTCGTTGCGAAGCTCCCTCGCGTGAGCCAGAAGCGGATCACCGCATCGGCGCCTTCACGGTGCCACTCCAGGTTTCGGACGGTCAGGCGGAGGCTCCGTCGCTCCTGACGCATGCCGGCGGCGATGACCAGTTCGGCGGGGTCTTCAAAGTGAGCGCCGACGCTTTGCTCCAAGGTCTGTACGCGTCCGCGCGACAGTAACTCGCCTCGCCCCCACATCGGACCCGTCGGATGAAGGTCGAGACGTTCGGCGCGCTCTCGCAGGGCGTCGTCCATGGCGTCCACCGGAAACACGCTGCCGCGCGCGTCTAGGTTGGCTACGTCGCCC
Organism: Gammaproteobacteria bacterium; assembly: GCA_040007735.1. Classification (GTDB taxonomy): domain Bacteria; phylum Pseudomonadota; class Gammaproteobacteria; order Steroidobacterales; family Steroidobacteraceae; genus JADGHX01. Next base: position 2,929 of record JBDTUL010000224.1, read on the forward strand.
GCTTCAAGCTGGCACCACGTGCCATCGGCCACACGTTCAGCTAGCGCGGCGTTGAAGATGAGACTGCGAGCGGCGGAGAGAACGTATGTTCTCTCGCGCGGGTGAACGCTGTTCGGGTCGCGGGTGATCTTGCGCAGGTTCGCGCCCTCGCGACCGAAGCGCTGCGGGCCGAAGTAGTTCGGCACCCCCGCACGCGCGATTGCGGCGAATCGCTCCGTGAGCTGTGCGTCGTCGGCCTGCAAGTCACGCACGCGAATGGTGAAGCGATTACCCGCCAGAGCCCCGCGCGGCAGTTTCTTTGCGTGGGCGTGCGCCTCGAGGACTTCGAAGTCCTGGCCGCGCAGTACCGCGAGGTCAGCGATCGAAGAAGGCCCCCGCCCGACCGCCGCGGCGTCGACGCCAGCCTTGAGCCGCGGCAAGGGAACCGTGAACCACTGAGTCGCAACCGCGCGCCGATCCTTCAGGCCCGCGTACCCCACATCGAAAGGCTTACATCCCACAGCACGCGCCAACTCGCGCGCCACCCATTCGGTATTCGCGTTTCGCTTGCGCACTTTTAAAAGCACATGCGATCCAGCGCCCGAGGGCTCGAAGCCCAGGTCTTCATCAACCTGGAAGTCCTCGGGCTCGACGCGCAGGCGCCCGCTGCCGAGAGGCGCGCCAAACGCACGCGGAGGCGCGAGCGCCGCACGAGTGAAGGATTCATCCATAGGGTTAGCTCAAGCGTCGAGCAGCAGTACGACGGCCTGAGCGGCGATACCTTCGCCTCGGCCCAGGAAGCCCAGGCGCTCGGTAGTAGTCGCCTTGATGTTCACATTTTCCGTTTCGACACCGAGCAGTTCCGCCACGCGCTTGCGCATGACATCGCGCACCGGCCCAACCTTAGGCGCTTCGGAGATGACCGTGATGTCCGCGTTACCCACTCGAAGTTTGCGAGCGCTCAACATCTGAAGCACGGCCTGCACGAATTGCGCGCTATCCGCGCCTTTCCATTTCGGATCTTTGTCACTGAAGTGTTGGCCGATGTCACCGAGACCCGCCGCGCCCAACAAGGCATCACACAAGGCATGCAGAACGACGTCGCCATCAGAGTGCGCCACCACGCCGGCGACGTGGGGCACGCGTATGCCCCCGAGCATCACAAAACTTCCTGGCCCGAAGGCGTGGACGTCAAACCCAGACCCAATCTTCATTCGCACTCGCTGTTCATTTGATACCGGCCGCCTTCAACAATGCCTCCGCCAGCGCCAGGTCCTGCGGCGAAGTCACCTTGATGTTCGCAGGCGACCCTTCCACCAGCATCGGATGATCGCCGAGCCATTCGAGCGCCTGCGCTTCATCCGTCGGAAACCGCTTAGCGCTAACGGCGGCGTCCAGTGCCTCGCAGAGCCGGCCATAGTGGAACATCTGCGGCGTACTCGCACGCCAGAGACCAGCCCGATCTACCGTTTGGTCGACCGTCTTGTCGTCGCGCGCCCGTTTCAACGTGTCGGCCGCAGGCAAGGCCAGCAGCCCGCCGACGGGGTGCGATTCCAGCTGAGTGAGCAGCCGGTCGCGATCGGCTATTGGCAAACAAGGCCGTGCCGCGTCGTGCACCAGCACCCAATCCTTCGGCTGCGCCTTGCGACTCAACGCCCGTAGCCCGTTTCGAACGCTCTCACTGCGCTCCCCCGCGCCCGTGACTACCGTAACCGCCGAGATGCGCCCCGCAACCTGCGGCCACCATTTGTCTTCGGGAGCTATGACGACCACCGCACCTGCGCAACGCGGGTCTGACAGGAACGGCGCCAGCGCCCATTCGAGAACGGTGCGGCCGTGGAGAGGAGTGTATTGCTTCGGCACGCGCTCGCCGAATCTCCGGCCCGAACCTGCGGCCGGCATGACGAGCCAATAGCGCATGGGAGCGACTTCCGTCCCGGTGCCGCGGTCAGCGAGCGGCGGTGCGCACTCGCGAGCCGTCTTCAGCCGTCTCGGTGTGCGGAGGGACCACCTGGTAGAAGGTCTCGTTGCTGGCGATCATGCCAAGATCGCTCCGCGCGCGCTCCTCCAGCGCGGTGCTGCCTTTCTTCAGATCGCGCACTTCAGCGGCGAGCTGGGCGTTGCGATCGGTCAGGCGTTCGTTGTCGGAGTGTTGGGCGGCGACCGCAGATTCGAGCCGGGTGAGTTCCCGAACGCCATCCGCAGACATCCAGAGCCGACACTGCAGAAGCAGAACGACGGTGCCGAGGACTGCAGCCAACCATTTCATGGGCGTCAGAGACTACCAGACGTAAAGGCTGCGTACATCCGTACCGCTTACGCCAGCTTCACCGGAAACGCGTCGCGCCCCGCATACCGCACCTTGCCCAGCTCTGCCTCGATTCTGAGCAACTGGTTGTACTTGGCGATGCGGTCCGATCGCGAGAGCGACCCGGTCTTGATCTGAGTGGCGGCCGTGGCCACCGCAATATCGGCAATGGTGCAGTCCTCGGTTTCGCCCGAGCGGTGCGAGACCACCGAGGCGTACTTCGCCTTATCCGCCATATCGATAGCGGCCAGCGTCTCGGTGAGCGTGCCGATCTGGTTCGGTTTGATCAGGATGGAATTGGCGATCTTCTTGTCGATGCCCTCCTTCAGGATCTTCGTGTTGGTGACGAACAGGTCGTCTCCCACCAGCTGGATGCGGCTGCCGAGCGCCTTCGTCAGCTCCGCCCACCCGACCCAGTCGCCTTCGGCCATGCCGTCTTCGATGGTGATGATCGGGTACTTGCCGGCGAGCTCCGCCAGGTACTTCGTGAACTCCGTGGGCGAGAACTTGCGCCCCTCGGACTCGAGCTCGTAGTGGCCGTCCTTGAAGAACTCGGAGCTGGCGACGTCCAGGCCGAGGTAGATGTCCTTGCCGACCTTGTAGCCTGCCCTGTCGATGGACTCTAGGATCACGTCCAGCGCTTCGGCGTTCGAGCCGAGGTCCGGCGCGAAGCCGCCCTCATCGCCCACGGCCGTGGCGAGGCCACGGTCGTTCAGCACCTTCTTCAGCGTGTGGAAGATCTCCGCGCCGTAACGCAGGGCTTCACGGAACGTGGGTGCGCCCACGGGCAGGATCATGAATTCCTGGATGTCGAGGCTGTTGTTCGCATGCGCACCGCCATTGATGATGTTCATCATCGGCACCGGCATCACCGGCTCGCGGCCATTCGCCAGGTGCTTGTACAACGGCTGCTTCGCATCGATGGCGGCCGCATGCGCGTTGGCGAGTGAGATGGCGAGCAGCGCGTTCGCGCCCAGCCGGCTCTTCGTGTCGGTGCCATCGAGCTTGATCATCTTGGCGTCGAGGCCGGCCTGGTCGTTCGCATCGTGACCGAGCAGCGCCTGCTTGAGCGCCGTGTTCACGTTCTCAACGGCCTTCAGCACACCCTTGCCGAGATAGCGCTTCTTGTCGCCATCGCGCAGCTCCACGGCCTCACGCGTACCCGTGGACGCACCCGACGGCACGGCCGCCCGACCCAGCGCGCCCGACTCGAGCACGACATCCGCCTCGACGGTGGGGTTGCCTCGCGAGTCGATGATTTCGCGTCCGCGAATGTCAGTAATACGGGTCATGCAACGCTTCCTCGGGCAGATGTCGAAATGGGATGACTCAGGTCGCAGGCGGCAGCAAAGACTCTTCGAACGGCCGGCGCTTCACGGCGGCGTCCAGCTCTTTGAGCGTCGTCAGCAGCGGCTCCATGCGATCCAGCGGCCAGGCATTGGGACCATCCGACAGCGCCTTGGCGGGGTCGGGATGCGTTTCCATGAACACACCGGCCACACCGGCGGCGATGGCGGCACGCGCCAGCACAGGCACGAACTCACGCTGGCCTCCCGAGGCATTGCCCTTGCCGCCGGGCAGCTGCACGGAATGCGTGGCATCGAACACCACGGGGCAGCCGGTTTCGCGCATCACGGACAGCGAGCGCATGTCGGAAATCAGGTTGTTGTACCCGAACGAGAAGCCGCGCTCGCACACCATGATGTCGGTGTTGCCGGTGGATCGTGCCTTATCCACCACGTTCTTCATTTCCCATGGCGACAGGAACTGGCCCTTCTTGATGTTGACGGGCTTGCCCTGCGAGGCGGCGCTGAGAATGAAATTGGTCTGGCGGACCAGGAACGCGGGGGTCTGTAGAACATCCACCACAGCGGCCACTTCGGCGAGCGGCGTGTCTTCGTGGATGTCTGTGAGCACGGGCACGCCAAAGGTCTTGCGCACGCCTTCCAGGATCTTGAGGCCAGCGTCCATGCCGGGGCCGCGATAGCTGTCCTTCGACGAACGGTTGGCTTTGTCGAAGGACGCCTTGAACACGAACGGGATGCCCAGCTTCGTGGTGATTTCCTTCAGCCGGCCAGCAATGCTCTCGACGAGCGCCTGGCTCTCGATGACGCACGGACCGGCGATGAGGAAGAACGGCCGGTCGATACCGATTTCGTGTCCGGCGAGCTTCATGCTCCAGCAGCTTGCGGCAACTCCGCGGCGCGATGGGCACGGGCGGCCCGCACGAAGCCGAGGAACAGCGGGTGGCCGTCGCGAGGCGTGGACGTGAATTCCGGGTGGAACTGCGTGGCCACGAACCACGGGTGGTTCGGCAGCTCGATGATTTCCACGAGGCCGTCGCGTGAGAAGCCGGAGAAGCGCAGGCCCGAGTTCCGGTAACGCTCCATGTAGTTGTTGTTGAACTCGTAGCGGTGGCGGTGGCGCTCGGCGATGGATTCCTTGCCGAAGATTTCCCGCACTTGCGAGCCCGCGGCCAGCAGCACTTCCTGCGCGCCCAGACGCATGGTGGCGCCCTTGGCCGAGGCTTCGTCGCGAACTTGCGAGCCCATGGCGAGATCGGTCCACTCGGTGATCATTGCGATGACCGGGTGCTGTGTGGCGCGGTTGAATTCCGTGCTGTTCGCGTCTTGCAGGCCGACCATATGACGGCCGTACTCAATGATCGCCACCTGCATGCCGAGGCAGATGCCGAGGTACGGCACGCGCTGCTCGCGCGCGTAACGAACCGCTGCGATCTTGCCTTCGACGCCGCGTTCGCCGAAACCGCCGGGCACCAGGATCGCATCCATGCCTTTCAGCAGATGCGTGCCGTGCGTTTCGATATCGGTGGATTCGATGTAGTGGATGTTCACGCGCGTGCGGCTCTTCAGGCCGGCGTGCATGAGCGCTTCGTTCAGCGAAATGTACGAATCGCGAATCTGCACGTACTTGCCGACCATCGCGATGTCGACCTGCCCGTCCGGGTTCGCCTTGGCGCTGACCACCTGGCGCCATTCAGCGAGGTCGGTCTGCGGGCACTCGAGGCGCAGCTTGTCGATGACGATGCCATCGAGGTTCTGCTCGTGCAGGAGCATGGGAATTTTGTAGATGTCGTCGGCATCCACTGCGGTGATGACCGCGCGCTCTTCCACGTTCGTGAACAGGGCGATCTTGCGGCGCTGTTCGTCCGGCAGCGGATGCTTGGCGCGACAGAGCAGCACGTCCGGCTGAATGCCGATGCTGCGCAGCTCTTTCACGGAATGCTGGGTGGGCTTCGTTTTGATTTCGCCTGAGCCACCGACCACCGGAATGAGCGTGAGGTGGATGTATACGCAGGTGCTGCGGCCGAGCTCCACACCGAGCTGGCGAATGGCCTCGAGGAACGGCAGCGATTCGATGTCGCCGACCGTGCCGCCGATTTCCACCATGCACACGTCCGCGCCGTTGGCACCGAGCTTCACGCTGCGTTTTATTTCGTCCGTGATGTGCGGGATCACCTGGACGGTGGCGCCCAGGTAGTCGCCCCGGCGCTCTTTCGCGATGACGCGCTCGTAGATGCGGCCGGTGGTGAAGTTGCTGTTGCGCCCGGTCGTCGTGCGGACGAAGCGCTCGTAGTGGCCGAGGTCCAGGTCGGTTTCGGTGCCGTCATGGGTGACGAACACTTCACCGTGCTGGAACGGGCTCATGGTGCCCGGGTCCACGTTGATGTACGGATCGAGTTTGACCATCGCCACCTTGAGGCCACGGGCCTCGAGGATGGCGCCCAGCGATGCGGCGGCAATGCCTTTCCCCAAAGAGGAAACGACGCCGCCGGTAACGAAAACGAAACGCGTCAAGGTGGTGAACCTTTAAATATTTTGCAGGGAAAACCGTCGAGAGAAAGTGCCGAAACCGGGCGGCCGCTGTGGGCCAACACAGGGTGATCATCGACGGGCAGGCAGGTTAGCAGTTCGGGGGGGTTGCCGGAAGATGTGATTGCGAATTGAGCGCCAGCCGGAGTGGTAGGTCGCCGAACGTGAGGCGCTCGAGCGCCACCAGTTGCGTCTGTGGAGGTGGCGGAGCGGGCGTAGCTACGCGCAAGAGCAGGTGGCAAAAACCGCGCTTTTTGCCACCGGAAACAAAGC